>JAAEPD010000088.1 GCA_024222455.1 Aureispira sp. | reverse complement strand
ATTTACCGTTTGAGGAAGGCTATTAGCCTTCTTATCCTTTTTGACATTATCCCCAAACTTAAGGGATGACTCATGTTTTTTAGTTAAGTTTGGCCTCTAATCTTTACTAACTGTTAGTACACCTTATGTTTTTTAAAACTATAGTTACTTTAATTTTACTGATCACTATATCTATAGGAGGCTACAGCCAACCTGGATCTATTAGAGGTAAGGTTGTAGATAAAGAAACGGGAGAACCTTTAGTAGCTGCTACAGTTGTTATTGTTCAGACAGAACAGTCTGCAATTACAGATGTTCATGGCAATTTTTTGATAGAAAATGTCAAAGCAGGTATTTATGAGTTAGAATGTGCTTACTTGGGCTATGGAAACCAACGAGTATTGGGGCTAAGAGTAGGGCCAGGGCGTGTAGGGTTTGCACAATTTAGGCTTCAACAAGGGGCCGCTAGAGATTTAGAAGTTGATATATTAATCACAGCAGAAGCTGAACGACGTTTGGAAGCTGCTCTGCTCAAAGACCGAAAACTTTCCAATCGATTTTTAGAGACCTTATCTTCTGAGGAGATATTAAGAATGGGGAACGAAACAGTAGCCGAGGCTCTAAAATATATTCCCAATTTAGCAGTAGAAGAAGACAACAATATAGTCATTCGAGGCTTGAGCCGAAATTACGTGAAAGTTCTTTTTAATGGAGTAGAGTTGCACAGTTGGGACCTGAACACCAATGCTGTTAGTCTAGATGCTCTACCTACAGCTATTATAGATAATATAATAGTGTACAAAAGTTTTGCTCCAGATCTTATGGGGAATTTGGGTGGAGGACATATCGATTTAGGACTTAAATCCTTTTCGGAAGATTTATACCTGAAAACAAGTTACAAAGCCAGTTTTAACACCTTATCCAGTTTTAATAAGCAGTTTCTTAGCTATCAAGGATCAAAAATGGATGGTTTAGGGTTGGGAGCAAATGCAAGACAGCTTCCTGATGTGGCTAAAGCAGGATTGATACAAACCAATCCTCAACTCCCTACAACTGCTCAAGATTTAAACCAAAGTAACGAATACACTCAAGCTTTCTCCAATAATTGGAACAGCTACCAACAAACCTCCTTATTCAACTCCTCTTTTGATTTTGTATTAGGCAAGTGGCATAAGTTGCAAGCACCCAAAAACTTTCGCAAGAGATATTCTATAGGTTATGGTCTAATGTTGACTACCCAAAATAGCTACAATTATTATAATAATGGACAAAATAATCGTTATTATTTAGCACAAGATTATGCTTCAGCTACTCAATTAGAGCCTTTGGTAGAACTACAAGATGAACGCTCTAACTCGGCACTTAATAGTAATATATTGGCTATGCTAGGGTTCAAGAATAATCGAAATAAGGTTACTTTTTTATTTTGGAATACACACAATACTTATAAAACGACTCAGCTGCAAACAGGAAAACTTCTAGGCAATAATGGCTACAAAAACTACTCAACAAAAGCCCTATTGTACGAACAATCAGGACGCTTAGCTCCTCAACTAAAAGGACGACACAAACTAGGACGAGAGCAAGAACATGAGCTAAATTGGTCCTTGACTGGACAACAACTGTACAACAATCAACCTGATTGGAGATATTTTTCTAACACGTATACCACAGACAGTTTAGGAAATATAACTGCTTATCAAGTTGAGGATGGTTATGGGCAAGAACCCTCTAGATATTACAGAGCACTAAAATCTAATCATATAGATGCTAAATTTGATGCTAGTTTTCAGCCTAGATGGTTGATTGTAGATAAGATAAAAATGGGCGGTCGTTGGTCTTGGGCTGACCAAAGAGTCAGGGAACAACAATATCGTTACTATAATTACAGTACTAACTTTGATGGGGATGCTGAATCCTTTTTGGGGACTAATAATTATATAGCTTGGGATGCCCAACAACAGGTTACAAGTGGTGTTTTTGTTTACGATGCAAGCAAACAAGAGCATTCTTATGAGAGTACAGAATCTATAGCAGCCCTGTATGCTATGGCTGACCTAAAATCGGATGATGGCTTACATTTATCTACAGGCATAAGAACTGAATACACCAAACTAAATGTTCAAACCATAGACAGTACGAACCAAAGCTATTTGAGTATATTACCCTCGATGCTTTTGAGCTACAAAACCAATAGAGATGGTTGGTTTCGGTTGGGGTATGCAACTACATTAGGTCGCCCTAGTATGCGAGAGTTGAGTGGCTATACCACTTTCAATTATATTGGTGATTATAATATAAAAGGTGCTGCTGACCTCGTTTCGAGTACTATACACAATTTTGATTTGAGGTGGGAGTGGTTTCCTAGAATGCGAGAACTGGTTTCAGTTGGGAGCTTTTTTAAATATTTGCTCAACCCAATAGACCATGTTGCACAGATAGATGAACAACAACAACAAGATTTTGTCTACCGAAACTTGGATGATGCTTGGATGGTAGGAGCAGAGCTGGAGCTGCGTAAACGTCTACATTTTTTAGGGCGATGGGCCAATGATTTTTATTTCACAGCCAACTTTAGTTATACCTATGCTCAAGTAGCCATAGATTCTAGCAATTGGAGAGCATTGGAGCGTCAAGTTTTAGATGCAAAACCCTATAGGGCCATGTCTAAACAACCCAACTATATAGCTAATTTTATATTGAATTATGAATATAAAAAATTGGGAATACAGACCAATTTGAACCTTAATTTAGTAGGCCAAAAATTAGTTTATGCCACAGCAGGCGCAAATCCTAATATCATTGAATTACCTAGAGCTACACTCAATTTTAACCTGTCTAAAAAATTAGGTCGATATTTTAAATTACAGTTGGGGGTAGAAAATTTGTTAAACGCTCGTTTGCAGCGAGTTTATGAATTTAGAGGAGAGCAATATACACACCGAACATATCCTCTAGGGCAAACATTTTGGATCGGGCTAAGCTACCAGTTCAAACCTAAAGTCTAGTAGATTAATTGCTAGTTATAGGCTTTTTTACTAGCTTTATAATAATGACTAATACTACCAATCTTTTTTAAGAACATCCAAGACCAATTAGCATGAAAGGACTACTAACTTATTTGCTGCTCATTTGTATCATTACAGTAGGGCAAACGCAAGGCTCTATTCGGGGCAAGGTAATGGACAAAGAAACTGGAGAAAATGTAGTAGGAGCTACTGTTTTGATCAAGCAAACAGGCCAAGCATTTACAACCGATTTGGATGGTAATTTTGTGCTGCGTGATGTGAAACCAGGTTTGTATGATGTTGAATGTTCTTATTTAGGCTATGGAACCCAACGCGTTTTGGGTGTTCAGATCAATGATGACCGAGTCAAGTTGATGTATTTTCGATTGATGGAAGGAGAGGCTAGAGAGATGAACTTGTCGGTAACCGTAACTGCTCAAACTGGTGAAAATATGCAAGCGGCTTTGTTGGCAAGGCGCAAGAAGTCTATGCGTATTATGGAGACTCTATCTGCAGAAGAAATTATGAAAATGGGTGATGAAAATGTAGCTGAAGCACTCCAACATTTCACTAATGTAACAGTAGAAGAAAATAGTAGTATATATATACGTGGCTTGGGCAATCGTTATGTCAAAACCTTACTAAATGGGGCAGAAGTACCTGGTGTAAACATCAATACTGGAGGAGCGCAGCTCGATATTTTCCCTTCAGCTATACTCGGCAATATTATTGTATACAAAAATTACTCTCCCGAAATGGTGGGTGGTTTTGGAGGTGGCTATGTAGACATTAGTACCAAATCTTTTCCTGATCGGTTTACTGTAGAATTTAACTTAGGTGCAGGTATAAATACGCTTTCTGCTTTTAATCCAAATTTTTTGCACTATAAATCTGCAGGAATTGGATTTTTTGGCTTTCTCGGAAGCAATGATGTACCCATTGGCGAGGCTAGTCCAGTTCCTTCTGCTACAGAGGCTGTTCAAATGATACAGGATGGACAACTGAATGAAGTGAATCAGTTTTCAGAAGATTTTGCCTATGACTGGACAGTGTCAGAGGCAGCTCCATTACCTCATTTGAATGGCTCTTTTATGATAGGTAACCAGACTACGCTCAAGAATGGACATGCCTTAAGTTATGGGATAATGCTGCTGTACAAAACAACAAGTCTGTTTTATGATAACGGATTTTCGGGGCGTTATGAACTGGCTCAACCTTTAGCTAACACCTATCATTTACAGCCAATATTAGAGCTGACAGACCAAAAAAGCACCTTTAATTCTAGATCAAATACCTTCATCTATTTAGCCTATAAATCTCGTAAAACAAAGATTGTTTTAAATGCTGTACGCAACCATAATGCAATTTCGGCAGTTCGCCTCCAGTCAGGGGAAGCACCATTGATTGAACAAGGCCTAAAGTATGCTACACAGACACTAATTTCTGAAAATAGGGCAGTTTTTGGTGGTCAAGCAAGAGGAACACACTTGTTTGGGGCTAAAAAGAATATTTTTGATTGGAGTGCTACTTATAATCGTTCGTTTATACAGCAGCCTAATTGGAGTTATTTTGTGGTAGGTTATAAAGAAAACCCAAACACAGGTGATGTAGACGACTATCTGATTGCAGATTCTATTGGCTTGGCACCAACCATTCTCAAGCGTAATATTGATGCACATAATGTGGATGTTGGACTGAATTTGACACTCAATTTTCAAAAGAAACTACGACAACTAAGAACAGGTTTGCGAGGAACACTAAAACTCCAATTTTTCTTAGAAGACCAGTTTAGGTATTTCAATAATCAATCTCAGTTTGGAGATGGAGATCTTTCATCTATTCGTTCTGCTCAATTTAGTTATCAAGTAGAAGATTTTGTGTCTCCAAGCAATTTTATACAATACACAGGAAATGCTTCAGATCCTTTAACAGAAGGCGTTTTTGCTTATAATGCTTACGATTCTACCAATAATTATGTAGGCCTAGATTTTACACCAGCATGGTATATAGACTCAAAATGGCAGTTGAGCGAACGTTGGAAATTATCTGCGGGGATTAGGATAGAACTGTTTGGAATGTTCATAGACCAGATAGGTAGCGATTTGAGTTATGCAAATGCAAGTGTTATTCCCTTACCATCATTAGCAGCGAGTTATGATTTAGGCGATAAAATGTATTTGAAAATGTCTTATGCTACTACTATGGCTCGCCCTTCTTTGCGAGAGTTGTCTGGGTTTACTTATTTTGATTATGTAGGTGATTTTAGAATAACAGGAAATCAGGAACTGAGACCAACGCTTATTCAAAACCTTGATGTTAGATGGGAACGATATCCTAAAAAGAAATCGGTTTTGGCTGCAGGGTTCTTTTTCAAATGGCTGAGAGATCCTATTGAGTTAGTTTCGGCAGATCAGTTTAGCGATGATGCATTCTACCGAAATGGTTTAGATGCTTTTGTGACAGGTTTGGAGTTTGAGGCCAATCACAGCTTAGCATTTATGGGTAAATGGGCAGAAAATTTGACCTTATCCGAAAATTTAGGATTTATATATTCTTGGACATCTGTTGACCCTGATGATCAGGTGAAAATATGGGCAAATGACCCTGATGCAAGAATGTTTAGACCACTATTTGGTCAAGCACCTTTTGTTTTTAATACAGCTTTGCATTATAATCATCCAGAATGGGATTTTAGTGTTAATGGAAGTATTCATGTGTCTGGACAAAAAATAGTGTTGGTTATGCAAGGCGCTACACCTCATATCTACGAAAAAGCTAGAACATTGATCAACTTAGATGTTTCTAAGCGTTTTGCTAAAAAGTTTACAATCCGTTTTGCTATTAATAATTTACTGGGTGTGAAAATGCGTCAGATTCAATCATTCAAAGGGAAAGAGTATTCTTATAGAACTAATGAAATTGGGCGTACGTTTATGTTGACTTTTAATTATTTAATGAAGTAGTGGTAATGTCTAATAATAGTACACTATTTTTGAAATAGTATGAAGTTGTTTAATAATAAAAGAACTTACGAAAATTTAGCGAACTATAGTATGAATAAGCATATAATCAAATTTGAGGATATAAGCTGGGAAAAACCAGCAAAAGGTGTGCTCCAAAAGGTCTATATCAATGATTCTAATAAAATGCGAATAGTTCGCTTTCAAGATGATTTTGTAGAGGCAGAATGGTGCCTGAAAGGACATGCAGGCTTTGTCTTGAATGGTGAAATGAAAATTGATTTTAATGGAACGATTCAAACCTACAAAAAAGGAGATGGCCTGTGGATAGAGGAAGGTGAATCTTCTAAACACAAAGTGCTGATAGAAAAGGGGGAAGAGGTAGAATTACTGCTCTTTGAATCCGAGCAATAAGGAGCTTATACTAACCGCTTTTGCATGCAAATACTATGAGGTAGGCCAACATAAGGACCAAAGTTCTCGACAACTTGATAACCCATTTTTTTGTATAATGCTAAGGCTTCAGGCATCCGTACACCTGTTTCTAAAACTGTACTATCAAACCCTTTTTGGCTTGCCCATTCTTCAAGTTTTGTGATGATAGTTTTGCTCAATCCTTGACCTCTATAATCAGGATGTACAAATATTCTTTTGATCTCCACCCAATTGTTGAGATTTAGTGCTTTTATAGCTCCACATGCAGCAGGATTCCCATCTATCAAGATAACTAAAACGTCTATAGGTGCTGCATATTCATTGTATTGGTCATAGTCGCCTTGTACATCGGGATAGCGTTTGTAAAGCTCTTGGTCTAGTAGTTTTGCTAGAATCTTGAACTCAGTTGAGTTGGAGGTAGTGTGTAGTATGGTCATCTATTATAGTTGAATATTTCTTGGAGGTAACCCTCGTGTGTTTAATGTTGTTAAATCTACTTCTTTAGATAGTTTTAATACTCTTAAACTTGTATTTTGGCAGACAATTCGCTTTAGGTTTATGGCCTTAGAAAGGTCTAAATTCTGATAGCTTATTATTATAACAGGTTACATTCTCTAAAGCTGGACAGTTACTAAGTCAATTGGTTGTGGAGTTGTTTCGCTGACTACTTAATCTCCTTTCCAGTCAAATCAAAATAAATCCAATCCTTATCGAAATGATTTTTTTTAGCAGCGATTTTATTGCCCTCAAATTTCATTTCGGAATATCTAGAAAAAGGAATAATAATTTTGTTTTGTTTGTTGATAACGCCCAAGTAAGGAAAATTTTCAACAATTGCCACACCATTCTTAAACTGAAACATACCCCAACTTGGTATTGGAGATTCGTACATAAAAGGAATAACAGTTTTTCCATTTTTATCTATAAATCCCCATTTATACATACCATTACTTTTTAAGTTTTTGAATGGGTTCTTACCAGCATTTCTATAAGAACAAACAGCAATTAAACCCTCAGAAAAAACAGTTGTAGAATGGTATCGTGGAGAGACAATTTCTTTCCCAGTTTTATCTATAATTCCATAAAACATCCAATCATATCTGTTTTCAAGACCGACAATTGCACGTCCATCCTCAAAGTCATTCATTTCATTATATTTTGCAGGAAGTACTTCATTGTTTTCAGAATCTACCACTCCCCATTTTCCTCCTGTAATTGTTTTCGAAGTAATATAGCGATTGAATATTTTAGTTTTTTTATAAAAGCCTCCGACATTACATCTAGCAACGCCATTAGAAAAAACTCCGACAAAATCGTACTGTTGTTCTTTGTCTACTAGCTGTTCTTCAGCTCTTTCTTTTTCGTCCTGTATTCTTTGTTCGTTCTGTTCTCTTTGTTCTTTTTCAGCAATACTTTTCTTTGATAGAAGGTATTCTTCTTTGTTTTTTACTTTGTTTATATCATTTAGTTTTAGTGCCAAATAAAAATTGTCATTTTTGATAAATACTGTTTTAGGCATCCACCCAAAATTGTCATTTTTATTTACATAAAAATAAGACTCTTCTTTATCAAAGAAAATAGGAGTAATATTATCTCCTTTTTTTAGTGTAGTAAGGATATTTGAATCAAAATCAGGGGCGGATAAAATTTCACAATCCATAGTAAGAGTTAATTTCTCTTGTCCAAATGCAGGAAGGCAAAGAGTTATGAGAATTAACAAAATGTAAGATTTTTTCATAGTATTTATAGTTTTTTTGACTGAAAGCAAATTAAGATAAGAGAAAATAAAACTTTTCAGTGTTGTGTTTCTAGTTGGAACAATGCATTCTCAATTTTTTTTCCTTGAGTTAGCTATTAAGATTTTTATGTTGGGACTCATATGTTGCATGAACTATAAGTGGGATTATTTATTTAAATATTCTCTAGGAGGTTTACCAAATCGGGTTTTATAAGATTTAGAAAAAGCTTCCACTGTTTGGAAACCAACAGCAAAGGCTACTTCTGATACTGACAAATAAGTACCTGCCTCAAGGTATGTACGAGCAATGTTTAACCGGATTTCCTTTATGAATTTAGCAGGAGTTAGACCAGTTATTTTTTTTAGCTTTCGAGTTAACTGACGGTCACTTACATTCATTTTTTTAGCTAAAACTGCAACATTAAAATTCTCGTTATCCAATTGCTCTTTTACCTCTTCTTCTACTGTTTTTAACCAGTTTAAATCAGCTTCTCCTACGAATAAGTTATCAACCTCTTTTTCTGATTTTTCAGTAGTTTTAGTTGTTTTGGGAGCGATTTGTTGCTGCTCTGCAATCCAAGCCTTACGTTCTTGAGCATTTTGGAGTAAATTAGCTACACGTACAGTAAGTTCTTCTATGGAGAATGGTTTGGTTAGATAATCGTGAACTCCTACAGTTAAAGCATGAAGTTTATCTTCCTCACGAGCAAGAGCTGTTAGCATTACAATCGGAATATTTCGCCAATTAGCATTAGCCTTAATCTCCTCTAACATAGTAAACCCATCCATATTCGGCATCATCACATCCGAAATGATAAGGTCAATAGATACAGCTTGTTCTTTTAGCATAGCCAAACCTTCCAATCCATCAGTTGCAGTTAGTATAGTATAATCTATTTCTAATAAACTGCTTATGAAATTACGCATGTCAGCATTGTCCTCTACCAACAAAATGGTAAAAGAATTTGTGCCTTCTATTGTTGGTAACTCAGGCGTTGTTTCAAGAGGAGAGTTGTGGTCTATCAACAGACCCGAACTACTGTTATCTTCTATACGAGTGGTTGTTTTTGGAAGAAAAATAGTAAAAGAACTTCCTTTAGTCAATTCACTCTGCAACTCAACATGTCCTTGCATCAATTGAACAAATTCAGTCACTAAGGCCAACCCAATACCTGTACCTCCTTGTGCTGGCCGATCAGGCTGACTAGATTGGTAAAAACGATCAAAAATATAAGGCCTATCATCAGGATGAATTCCCTTACCTGTATCTTGTACCATTATGCTGATTTGAGTGTCTAAATCTTTGACTACTAAAGACACCTCTTGTCCTGAAGGCGTGAATTTAAGTGCATTAGACAAAAGATTGTTCAGCACCTTTTCCATCTTATTGCTATCCCAAAACAGGTACAACCCTTGAGGAGCCTCAAATTTTAATTGATAGTTGACTCCTAAATAGTTAGCCTGTGTTTTAAAAGTATCAAAAATAGCTTGAATAAAGGATAATAAGTGGATTTCATCCTCTTCTAGCTCTAAGCGATCATCCTCCAATTTAGATAAATCTAGAATCT
>JAAEPD010000087.1 GCA_024222455.1 Aureispira sp. | reverse complement strand
GGCTAAATTTCTTTCGAAGGCACTCTAAAGACTACGAAAAAACAGCAAATAGTTCAGAAGCTTGGATTTTATGGGCTAATTGCCAAATTTTATTAAACCGTTTCAGTAAATAACATTTTTTAATTTTTAGACATACTCTAAAACTACAATCACCCCTCAACAAATTATTATCAAAAAAACAAAATTCCCTTTTATTGGTCAAACAATTATACCAACTAAAGAAATAGGGCTTCTTCAGCAAAAGAGCAGTAAAACTCAAGGAACCATTGAATTAATTAAAGCTTCTGGAGAACATATATTACTACAAAGTGGAAAATACTCGTTGGAAGAGATAGAACGTGTTTTATACTCTAACACAAAAAATGATGTACTTGAGGATAAAACCCTTGGTTCTTAATACATATACACATAATAAATACAACCACTTGTTAACCAACAATAAAATAATATCCATTTTTTAAGTTTTGATCCTTCTTTTTGTCCCTATTTTTTTAATTCAATTAATACTTTTCCTCTTATAAGTCTATTAAAATAAGCTATAATTCTATGTACCCACCCACTTGTAAGTTTTCAAAATATTTATGTGTGCAAAAACATTTAAGATCAATAGCTTTTAGTTACCTTGAGGTGATATATTTTTTTTAATTACACGAAGACTAGTTAACTACATGAAATTTAGTGAGTACAGCTACGAACGTCCCGATATAGAAATTGCTAAAACCCAATTAGTAGAGCTTTTAGATCAATTTGAGGCTAGCCAATCAGCAGACGAACAATGCAAGCTGATGGAACAGATAAATAAGCTACGTAGTGAGTTTGAATCTATGTATATGATCTGTAGTATTCGACATTCCATCAATACTAAAGATAAGTTCTATGAAGAGGAGAACAACTATTTTGATGATCGCTACCCTGAATTAAGTGAATACACCAATCGCTACTATAAAGCGCTATCCAGTTCTAAGTTTAGACCACAATTAGAAGAAAAATTTGGCAAACAGCTTTTTACTATAGCTGAACTAACAGTCAAAACCTTTGAACCTGTCATCTTAGAAGATCTCAAAGCCGAAAACAAACTGGATACAGCCTATCGAAAAATAAAGGCGCAAGCACAAATAGAGTTGGATGGAGAGACCTATAACCTATCGTCTATAAGCCCTATGGAAGTGCATAAGGATAGAGATATTAGGAAACGTGCTACAGACAAAAAATGGAGCTTTTACGCCTCTAAGGCTAAGGAAATAGAAGATATTTATGACCAACTGGTAAAGCTCCGTCATGGGATGGCTCAAAAACTAGGGTATAAAAACTATATAGAATTGGGTTATGCTCGCATGCTTCGTTCTGACTATGATGCAGCTGCTGTCCAAAACTTCAGACAACAAGTTTTAGATCATGTAGTACCTTATACTCAAGAGCTGTATAAGCGTCAAGCTAAACGCTTAGGTCTCGAAAAACTGGAATACTACGATGAGAGTTTCCGCTTCCCTTCTGGCAACCCTACCCCAAAAGGTGATGGTGCTTGGATGGAAGACCAAGCTAAACAGATGTATGCTGAACTGTCTAAAGAAACTGAGGAGTTCTTTAGTTTCATGCAGGAGCGTGATTTAATGGATTTGGTAGCTAAAGATGGTAAGGAAACAGGAGGTTATTGCACCTTGATTGGGGAATATAAATCGCCTTTTATCTTCTCTAATTTTAATGGTACAAGCCATGATGTAACTGTATTGACACATGAAGCAGGACATGCTTTCCAATGCTATAGCACTTGCAACAATACTGATGTCTATGAATATCGTTGGCCAACTTATGAGGCTTGCGAAATTCACTCTATGGGTATGGAGTTTTTGACTTGGCCTTGGATGGACTTATTCTTTAAGGAAGATACTGAGAAGTTCAAATTTTCACATTTGAGTGGTGCATTGCTGTTCTTGCCTTATGGTGTTGCTGTTGATGAGTTTCAGCATGAGGTATATACCAAACCTGAAATGACTCCTGCTGAGCGTAATGCGACTTGGCGCAGAATAGAGAAAAAATATTTGCCTCATATCGACTATACAGGAAATGAGTTCTTAGAAAACGGTGGATTTTGGCAACGCCAAACACATATATTCAGTATGCCTTTTTATTATATTGATTATGTATTGGCTCAGATTTGCGCTTTTCAGTTTTGGAAGCGTAGCTCAACTCCTGCAGACAAAGATGCTGCATGGAAGGACTATCTAACACTCTGCAAAGCTGGTGGAACACAATCCTTTTTGGACCTTGTCAAATTGGGTAACCTAGATTCTCCTTTTGATGAAGGAACTATCAAAAAGGTAATGGAGCCTATCCAAGAATATCTAGAAAATATTGATGATTCTTCATTCTAAAAAATATGTTAGAATGTATTCTTAATAAAATGTATATTGTAAAGGTGAAAGCTATATAGCTTTCACCTTTTTTGTTCAACAAAAACTAACACCCAATGGCTAGCACATTTTTGACCGCAACTTGGAAAAATCTAATTATGGCTAACTATGTTGTAGATCCTGCCGTTCTACAACCCCATGTACCTTTTGGTACAGAGCTAGATTATTGGAATGGAAAAACCTATGTAAGCTTAGTCGGTTTTATGTTTTTGAACACTAAAGTTTTGGGAATACCCATCCCCTTTCATCGCAATTTTGAGGAAGTCAACCTTCGTTTTTATGTTCGATACCAACATGAGGGAGAATGGCGAAGAGGTGTAGTTTTTGTCAAAGAGATTGTACCCAAAGCAGCGATTACACTTGTAGCAAATACCTTGTATGGGGAACACTATATGACTTGTCCCATGAAAAACAGTTTGGAGGAAACTGCTGAAAAACTAAAGGTATCTTACTCTTGGCAGTATCAAAAACAATGGAATTCAATCTCTGTGACTTGCCCTAACACACCCAAAGCTATAGCAGAAGGCAGCGAAGCAGAGTTCATTACAGAGCATTATTGGGGCTATACTCAACTCAAAGAAAACAAAACCTCACAGTACGAGGTTGGACATCCTAAATGGGATGTTTATGATGTGACAGACTATAATATTGACTGTGACTATGAGTCACTCTACGGTAAAGAGCTTGCTCAAGCTATGGCTACAAAACCTGTTTCTGTGTTTATGGCTAAGGGGTCTGAAATTTTTGTCAAAAAAGGGCATGTCATCAAATAATAAGAAACCATGAACGCAGCAAAAAGTATATGGTTGTTTGGTTACTATGTGATTGCAATGGGCTTAATTCTCCTGTTTATTCCTCATATCATTTTAGATTTTGCAGGATTAACTCCTGTCAATCCTGAGCATCGGTTTATCTACCATATTGTAGGGCTGATTGCGAGTGTAGTCGGACTCTATTATGTACACTGTGGAAAAACAAACCAAAGAGAATTTTTTAAGATCAGTGTTGTGGGCAGGATGGTATTTTTTGTAGGGGCTATTGTGGTTGTTTTACTAACGAGCTCTAATCCT
This sequence comes from Aureispira sp., assembly GCA_024222455.1. Lineage (GTDB taxonomy): Bacteria > Bacteroidota > Bacteroidia > Chitinophagales > Saprospiraceae > JAAEPD01. Next base: position 115,523 of record JAAEPD010000087.1, on the reverse strand, counting down.
AAATTGGCGATAATAGGAATCACTGATTTGTTAGGTGCTGCTTGGACTTATTGGGCATTAAAAAAGGATGAAAAAAATAATTTTTTGAAATAGTGTATTGATATTTTGACAGATAGCATAAAAAAAGGCGATTAGTTCTGTAGAACTAATCGCCTTTTGATTTAGGACTGATAGCAGACTAAAAATCTACAATATCAATTCCTTTTATATTCTCTTCAAACCAAGCAACAGGTTGTTGGTACTTGTCGCCAGTTTGTGTATCACATTTAAAAAACAAATAAAATAGTTGCATATTATCTCCTATCCTATCGTATAATTTGGCCAATCGTTTTTCTGCTTTTTGCTCTAAGCCCATTTGTAGGTAGCGCCATGTATAAAAGGCCTCATCATGCCATTCTATTACATCCAATACAGCATCATCGTCTATAAACTGCTCTGCAAACCGACGTGCATACACAGCGTGATGTTTTGTCCAATCTCTTCTAGGGCGAGAAATCTCTTCTAAATACTTAAAAGTATCATGAATGATGGTGATTTGTCTAAGCTGCTCTTGATATTTATAATCTGAAGTAGCTAGATCTACATTCCCTAAAACTTCCTTAATATGGTGAATAACCTTTCCTTCAGGATGTCCCGGACGTGGTTCGCCCCAAAGCGCACCTTGTACCCAAGATTTCTCTCGAATGATTAGTTCTTCTATCTCTGTAATAGGGCTTACAGAGGTTTCTATTAACCTTTTTCCAGCAGCAGGTAATAGGAATGTTGATTCTTTGTGTTGCTTGCGTTTCCGAGTACTATTGATCATAGGCCACTAAATTTTTGGGGCATTTTTCATGCAGCGTAATTTTCTCTATTAGTGCACATTTTGCCTTTTCATGATAACAAAAATCTTACCAAAAATTAACATCTGTTAATTTTCTGTTAGTTAAAAGTGCCTCTTTTTAACAATTACGTTACAATTCGATTTCTATTGCCCAAAAATGACAATATTTTTTAAAAAATGACTAGTGAGTGTTGTGTAGTAGTGTGGCTAGATATTAGTGTAGTGCTTTCCTAATTGATAGGATCAAGGGTTAAAGTACAGATTTTTTCTAAATTTTTTAATACGGTTTCTAGCTGTTCTAAGTAGATCATATTGGGTCCATCCGACATTGCTTGTTTTGGGTTTGGATGTGTCTCTATGAAAAAGCCTCGAACACCTATTGCTGCTGCTGCTTGCGCCAATAATGGAGCATAAGTTCTATTGCCTCCACTTTTGCCATTAGCACCTCCAGGTTTTTGAACAGAATGTGTAGCATCCATAACAACAGGATACCCATGTTTCATCATATCCAAAATTCCAGTATAATCAACAACTAAGTTATTGTAGCCAAACATTGTGCCTCTTTCAGTCAACAATAATTTTGAGTTGCCAGTCGACTCTACTTTTTTGAGAACATGCAGCATATCTTCTCCAGACAAAAACTGTGCTTTCTTTATATTAACGATAGCACCAGTCCTTCCCGCTGCCAAGAGCAGATCTGTTTGTCTACAAAGAAAAGCAGGAATTTGCAAAATATCAGCAACCTCTGCAGTCGGCAAAGCCTGATCAGGACTGTGTATGTCTGTCAAAATAGCTAAGCCAAATTCTTTTTTTATTTTTTCGAGCATTTGGAGCCCTTTATCTAAACCTGGTCCTCTAAACGAGTTGACAGAAGTACGATTCGCCTTATCAAAAGAAGCCTTAAATATAAAGGTAAAACCCAACTTAGATTCTAGTTCTTTTAGTTTCTCTGCTACTTGCATTAGCAAATCTTCAGATTCTATAACACAAGGTCCTGCAATGACAAAAGGTTGCTCTTGAAGTTGTTGATACAAGTTCATTTAATTATGCTTGAAAGGAGGTATTAATTTGAAGGAAGGAATATCTATATAGAATAAATGGCCATCCTCTAGCCGCTTCATCTGATAAGCACCATGCATCTTGCCTATATCAGTTCGTAATGGACATCCAGAAATATATTGATGCGACTCTTCTGGCTCTAAAACAGGCTGTTCACCTACTACTCCTTCTCCTTCTACCTCTCGAGCAAGTCCATTAGAATCCCAAATATACCAGTGTCTACGTAATAGCTGAACCGTTTTATTACTCAGGTTCTCTATTGTAACACGATAGGCATACATGTATTCATTATCGAGTGGTTTGGAGTATGTCGGTTGATACATAGCTTCTACACTCACTTTTATACCAGCGGTAATAGCGGTTTCCATAGTCTATACTACTTTTATTTTTTCCAAAATAAAGTCATCAACCAATTCTTCTGCTTGTTTTAGAGCAACTTCCAATTCGCTATTAACCAAAGAAACATCAAACTTATGCTCATAAGTCATTTCTTCTTGCACTCGTGCTATTCTCTTGCGCAAGCTTTTCTCATCTTCTGTTTTTCTATTGATCAAACGATCTCGTAGTTCCTCAAAAGATGGAGGTTTCACAAAAATAGAAAGAGCTTTCTTTTTGAATTGTTTCTTGATCTCCCAAGCGCCTTTTACATCTATGTCAAACACTACATGTTTGCCCAATGCCCATAAACGCTCGACCTCGCTTCTTAGAGTACCATAGTATTGGTTCTCGTAGACCATTTGCCACTCCAAAAAATCACCTTCAGCTATTTTACTTCTAAATTTATCGGCAGATAGGAAGTAGTAATCCAGGCCATTGACTTCTCCATAGCGAGGGCTACGAGTGCATGCAGAAATAGAAAAAGCTAAATCTGAACGAACTCTAAGTAGGTGTCGAACTATAGTAGTTTTTCCTGCGCCTGATGGTGCTGTAAATATGATTAGTTTTTTATCTTCCATTTTTGATACTAAACTTGTAGGGAATGAAAAATGTGCTAATATGAATGCAAAAATAGTAATTTTTCAGCGATTATCGGTAAGACTTAGAGAATAAGCAATAAAGAATTCATCGAGTTGTTGGATTTTAGTATTAATTCTCGCTCTAAAAATTAAACTAATCGGAACTATTTTATAAAAAATTAACGTTAAAAGAAAGTAAAACAATTAAAATCAAAAGTAAACATATCATGACTAAATCTCAAAAAATATTCTCAACTATAGGCTTGATTGGTTTCATCATAATGATTCCAGTTGTTATGCATGTATTAGGTTATAGTGATACACTCAATGCTCTAGAACAAAGTATTGGTGTTTTTGGTAGTGCATCAGTACTCACACTTGTCGGATTTAGTCTAATGTCTCTAACATTTCTATTTGGTGGTGGTGAAAATGCTAGTGCTACATTTATAGGTTTTGTTGCTGGTTTTTTCCTGATTTCTACAGTCGTAGAATTTGGATTCATGCAATGGTTTAGAGACTTTTCTCAAAACATAGGCTTCCTGTCTAATCTAAAACTTAACTATCTATTAGGCTTAGGAATTATAGTCTTAGGGCTAGTATTTAGCTTCTCTAAGCGTGTCAGCACTTTTACAGAACTGCTACTATTACTTATTATACCAATTAGCTTTTTGGGTGCTTCACATTCCTATGGAATGTTCTCAGAAGAAGGGCAAAATTTCAATATTTCGGTAGATAAAGGTTTTGAGTCTTTAGCTCAATTAGTAGACAAAGATTATAGAAACAATCCTGAGATTAATAACTATATAGAAGATGTTCATGAGAATGAGAATCTATCTGAAGCTGAGAAACTAGAGAAAATCGAAGAATTGCAAAAGAAGATTCAAAAAATGCAGGATGACCAAAGAACATTGGAAGACCTAAAAAAAGAAAATGAGCAATATCAAGATTTGATTAATAAGCAGAAAAAAGAGCTAAGTGAATTTGGATGGTGTGCAGGTTCTAGAGATAGTAGTGTACAGGTGAAAAAATTCGGAGATGCAGTAACTACAGATCAACCTTGTGTTCGTGATTTTGCAGTGAGTTTGGTCAAAAATGAGCCTGGTGCTTATTATGATTATACCGACATGATTCCAGGCAAAAGTGGTATTCGTCAGGTATGCAACTTACATACTTATTTGTCTTCTAATTGGAAATATATTACGGATCCAATGGCTTTGAATAATGATTTTTATTCTCCTGCAGATCGCTCGATTGCTATCGGTTTGGCTGGTGACTGCGATGATTTCTCCATATTAATGGCAGCTTGTATAGAGTCTATTGGTGGACATGCTCGTATCATGGGAGGTACTTGTAGTGGTGGTGGACATGCTTGGGCAGAAGTGATGATTGGGAATAAAAAGGATTGGAATAGAATGACTCCTCTAATCCGCAAATATTTCAAAAACAACTCTATGGAATTGACAGCTAGTGTTGATAAAGATGGAGATTATTGGTTGCCTTTAGATTGGAAAATGGGTCAGTTTACCTGTAATGATAACCCTAGAACTCTAATGGTGCTGTACAATTCTACTCAAAAAATGAATAATTACCCATTCTAAACCATAAACCTCAACGCTCAACACACATCAAAGGTGTGTTGGGCTTTAATCTTATGATAATAGTTCACTATTTTTTGATTTTTCTGCTAAAACACAAAAAAGCATCATTTCTTAGTTCTTTTCACCAAAAACTCAAGGTTTTTGATTGTCAATCACTTGCGAAAATTTAGTCACCTATATTTATGAAAAAACTATTTTCCTTAGTAATCATCTTTTTGACAGTAGGTCACTTAGTACTCAACTTTGCTTGGGCTCATTCTTCTTACAATTATTATTGGACAGTAGTGAGCTCAACTATTTTAGTTGTTTTGGTAGGATTAGCTACAATGTTCTTTTTGCATAGAGAAAAATTTATTAATACTCCTATAGGTACTATTTTATTGGATGCTCCTAGCCCCAAAACACTTGCTATTCCTTATCACCCTACTAGTTTTGATCGACTAACAATGGCTTCTTTCGGAGGAATACTAATATCTAATTTATTATTCTTTCTCTTGACCAATCCTCTTTTTGCTATTATTAGTTTAATCATTGAAGCCTCTTTTCTTACCTTTGGTTTTCTATTTGTTTGGGAGCAATAAAAAATCCCTCTAGACAAAACCTAGAGGGACTTCAATTCATTTATTCAGGATAAAATCTATCCTTATTTCTTACGCTTCAGTTTATAATTATCCATACGTGTACTTTTCTGTGCCATAGAATAAGAACGACTATCCATCTGTCTCATACTTGGTAGGCGTTCTAGATATTCAACCACCTTTTGTAGTTGCGTTTGGAGTTGCTCAGAAGCAGGGAATATTTTAAGATGAGCTTCTAGATAAACCTTAGTCTTTTCCAATAGCTTTTTAGCTTCCTCAAATTTGCGTTGGTCCACTACTTTGATAGCATCTTCAAACAAATCATTTGCTACAAACAAGCAGGTATTCTCTAGAGCAATTCTATTGACACCTGATTCATACAAGACTTTATCTTCAGTCATTTTTAATTGAGCAGTTACTTGTTCTGTCACCTTATCTAAGGTTTCCATTACATCATCATACTCCACGTTAATATTAAAATCTAAGTCTAGATCTAATCTATTACGTGTTTTGAATTTGATCAATACAGCCTTTTCTTCTTGCGAAAATACATCATTAAAATCTACGGTAATGGTATCTCCTTGTGTATGCGAAACATAGCCATAAACCTTTTCACAAGTCAAATGAGCAGAAGGGAAAGACACCTTGAGTTTAGCATTTTGAGCAACTACAGACAATAGTCCTTCTAGTTCCTCTGCAAAAATTTGAGGGATTTGATCTGGTTTTTCTATAAAATAGTAGTTTGCACCACCATGCTCCGCCAAATGTGTCATCAGGATTTCGTTAAACCCCTCACCTACTCCAAAAGTAGATAAGCCTACACCATTATTTCTAAACTGATTGCGAGCAATTTCTTTAAGTTTATCATGGTCTGTAATTCCAACATTAGCTAATCCATCAGAGAGCAATAAAACTCTATTGACATAACCCTCTTTCTTAGTAGATTTTACTTGTGAGTAGCCTTCCATCATTCCGCCACTCAGGTTAGTCATACCAGCAGACTGGATATTGGCCACCTTTCTCAACAATTCTTGCTTGTTGGTCAATGCTTGTGATTTGCTTACCAAATCGACTTTATCATCATACTGCACTATAGAAATCTGATCATTCTTATTCAGATTATTGATCACAAACTCTGCAGCTTTTTTTACATAATTTAGTTTATCCCCATGCATCGAACCGCTACGATCTAGCACTAATGAGATATTTAGAGGGATTCGTTCCGTATCTTTTTTGGCTTCAGCAGCCTTCAGTTCTATGTATAGGTAGACTTCATTTTTGTTGCTACCTCTCAAGTAATATTGGTTATCTAATGCAATTGTTAAGTTCAATACTTTAGTCATGTTATATCTATTTTAATTAGGTTAATGAGAACTAAGGATTAGTTGTTGTTTTATACAAAAACACTTATTGATACAGGCCATAAAGGTTATTAGTAGCTGATTATTTGATGATAACAATTAATTGAATCAACGAATAAATACAGCTAAAGCCCTTATAATAATCGGCTTACTATCTAATACTAATCCTTTGTTTATAATAAATAGAACTACTACAAGGTTTGGTCACAAAAGACATAGCTAGGCTATTTTGCTTGTGGAGGAGCAATCAAAATAAAAGTCTGTGATGTTAGTAATTAAAAGTCTTTTGGAAAGTATAAAGTCCCTATGGTGAAGTATGGTTGTGAGGTGATTACTTCTGTGTTATTTATTATTGGACTTATGGTATCTAGGAAAGACCTTTTAGTTGTAGTTATAATCCCTCTAACAGGAATAGGTAGGCAAATAGTTCCCGAGCAAACTATTTTTTATTAGATTTTTTAGATTTAGTCTTTTTAGGTTCTTCTAGAGTTTCATGATGAAAGATACGTCCAGACAACACAGAGATATCATCAGGAAAAGCCATATCTCCCTTAAAATCATTGACTTCTTTCATCAATGCATCGTTAAACTCTTTAGCGCCTAGATTAGGGTTTTTGAGTATAAACTCGCCAACTTTTTCATCATCAAAGAATTCCCCTTCCCCATTTCGGAGATCAGTCAACCCATCAGTATACAGCAAAAAGAAAGCATCATCTTTCAAGTAAACCTCTCCAAATTCAATCTCTGGTAGTTTATCAAAAGCACCTAAAATCGTACAACCTTTATCCATTCGCTGCAACTTACCTTCTGTATACATAAAAGGCGGATTATGTCCTGCACAAAGGTATCTTAAACGTTTTTTGTAGATATGATAACGAGCGATAAAAAAGGTAATAAATTTTTCACCTTTAGTAGTACGGAGCACTAGTGAATTCAAGCGATTAGCAAACTTTGAAACACTCAAATACTTTCTATGAATCAAAGATTGGAGATTCGCCTGAAAGTTGGACATCAACAATGCTGCTGCAACCCCTTTGCCAGATATATCTGCAATACAAAATGCAATTTCTCTATCGCCCAACTCCATAAAATCGTAGTAATCACCTCCTACCCCTTTATGAGGCTGGTAAATACCTGAATATTCATACAAATCATTCTTAGGCAAGTTACTAGGAATTAGCATATTTTGCACCTGTACAGCTAGCTCTATTTCACGCTTTTGACGCTCTTGCTCCAACTGACGTTTAAACAAGCGCTTGTTCTCAATAGCCACCGAAATAACATTGGTAATTGCTGATATAAATTTAATAGTCTCATAAGCCTCATTATCTGCATCTTCATCTGTATCAGTAGCAGAAGACTTTAGCGGAGTCTGATCTATAAAGGTAAAAGCAATTGGGTATTTCTTGTGGTAGGCAGGTATAACAATATCAAACTCGCCTAATAAGGGATGTTCAGGCTCTTCTACTCTAGCAATACGTTCATACTTTTCAAAATACTCTTCTATATCTAAAGCCAACAACACCTCATCAACCCCTGCAGAAGCAGCAACAACCCAAGCATCATCTTTTCGAGTATACAATACAAACTTTTCTATACGCAACTCCCATGTCAATGCACTTTTATAGACTTGAAAAAGGTCTTTGCTCGAAATATTATTATTGATAGCTTGAGTGATATCCAATAACCGATTGATTTGCAGGCGCTGCAGATACAACTTTCGTTCTAATGTTTCTTTTTGGGTTTGCATGTAGTAGTAATATGCTTTATTGGACTGTATTATTTAATGTATAGTGCATTATAAAGTTAATAAATTAGGGTGGAAAGCAAAGCTATTCTATTAAAAAGTTTTACCCTAATCTTCTGTGTAGTTGTTCTATGATATGATCTAAACCATTATGATCTATCAAAATCTGGCTGTACAATTTACAAAAAAGATATTCTTCCCACCATCTATAATTAGGCTTATCTACAGCAGGGTTTCCGATAGAAGGGAACCGCCATTGCTCAGGATCAACTAATTGTTTATGATGAAAATCTGGATGATATTCATTTTGACTGTACACAATCAATTCCACAAAACGCATTTTATTCTCATGCCCTAGCACCAATCGAATATTAATATCCATCAACTTTATCTCAGTAATTACACCTTGATGAAAGACACTAAAATCCTTCCCAGGCCAATTAATCTGATGCCACAACCACCACCAAACCCAGTCATCAATAGCCACCTCACCTCGCTGAACATGTTCTCTATAAGAACTTTCCCACTGTCCAGGGTCTTTCACTTTTAGGTACTCCGCTAACATAAAGTTGTTTTGATTCAAACAAAAATAAAAATCTGATATTCTCAATATATGCACATTAACTCATTATATTCAATCATGAGCAATAAACTTCTTTTCCAAATAGGGCTATTTCTTAACATTCTCTACCTCTTAAGTTTTTTGGGGTTTGGACTTAATGGCCATTATAGCTCAGGCAACAGTTTATTTTCATTAGGTGGAAGTGTTGTGTTCTATTCTATATCTATGCTAATACATTCTTTTATATTTTTACTCAATAGTATTGGATGGGAAACTGTTCAAGACATACTAAAAGGCCCTGAAGCAATAGAAGAAAAACTGATAGTATTAGATAAACAAGAAGATCCTAAAAAGGATAATCAAAGTGACCTTTGGCGTTTTTTGGCCGTTAGTCATTTTTGTATTTCGTTATTTCTATTTATAGGTTGGTTCGACTTCAGATTACATACCATTAGCAACCTTTGTTTTGTATATACTTTAGCTTTTAGTATTTTGGGCTGGTTACTGATTTTTGCGCCTAAAAAATAACAGGATATTACTAATAATAGTCCGTACATTTTTAACTTTATCAAGCCCAAAACAGCAGTAAGCTTTTCTAACAAATTGATTACAAAAACAAGACACACACCTAGACTTAAATACATACCAATGGATAAACTACATATAGAAACCCCCATTTTTGAGTCTTATACCTTAAATAATAAGTTGGGTAAGCGCATTTTTTTCAAAATGGATTGTTTTCAGCCCTCAGGTTCTTTCAAGATTAGAGGAATTGGAAATTTATGTCAGACTCAAGCAGCCTTAGGAGCCAAACATTTTGTGGCTGCATCTGGTGGTAATGCTGGCTGTGCTGCCGCTTATGCAGGTCGTCAATTGGGTGTACCAACAACTGTAGTTGTACCCGAAACTACTTCCGTGGCTATGCAAGAACGAATTGCAGCTATAGGAGCTACTGTCAAAGTTTTTGGCAAAGTCTGGGATGATTCTGATGTCTATGCTCGAAGCTTAGCTAAAAAAGATGGTGCAGTATATATTCCACCTTTCGATTCTCCTTCTATTTGGGAAGGCAATGCCTCTATTATAGATGAAGCCAACAATAATATGCACGAACCTGATGCTGTAATTGTATCTGTTGGTGGTGGTGGCCTACTTTGTGGTGTAATGGAAGGTTTAGAACGCAACGACTGGAAAAACGCAACAGTATTCACTACAGAAACTAAAGGAGCAGCTTCCTATGCAGCAGCAGTAGAGGCTAAAGAATTGGTTCGGTTAGATGCGATTGCGAGCATTGCTTCATCTTTAGGAGCCAAACAGGTTTGCTCTGCTGCTTTAGATTGGTCTTTCCAAAGAGATATTCAACCACTTATAGTCTCCGATGTTGCAACTCTAGAGGCTTGCCAATGGTTTTTAGATGAGTTTGGGATATTGGTAGAACCTGCTTGTGGTGCTGCTCTGTCAGCTGTTTATCATGAGCATGAGAGCATTGCTAATGCTCAAACAGTTTTAGTGGTGGTTTGTGGAGGACGTGGAATGACTCTAGACAAGTTTAATAACTACTGTGAACAACTTTTGTAAGTTATTAGAATAATAAGTATTGATAACTTTCCTAGTTAGTTGGGTATTAACTCTAAAATTTATTTAATCCAACTACGTATGAAAGGCATCTTTTTGAAAAGCATTACTTTGATAGGGTTCATCACCCTATCTATTTTTTTTATTGTCCATCAGACTCAACAACGTTCTAAAAAGAGTACCCTATACAAGGATATTCCTATCCCTACTCTTTCCCCTTCACAGATATATACACATGCAATAACTTATGAGCCCTTCTACAGAGTTGACCAACTTATTGATAGGATACTAGAAGATCCCCAAAGCCATATATTTTACCAGAGTAATCCTATTACTTTTAATGCCTTCATGGATGAGAACGGAATAACAAGTAACGAATATGCACTATTCGTTAGATATATTATGGACTCCCTAAGTAAAGTTAAACCTGATACTCCTTCTGATTTTTTTATATCTGAAGAATGCATGTATAGTGGCATGGTAGCTGAATGGACCAATGAGGAATATTATGGAAATACTTATGATTTCATAAGAGGACTTAAGTCTGAGTCCCCTAACTCTAGCGATACTAGTCACCTAAAAGACAGCAAATGAGTTGGCAAAATCTCCTATTTGGTACCGGAATAAGTTTTCTCTCTATGGCTATCATTTTTAGCCCAATGGAGCGAGTTTTTTCTGCAAATCCTAAACAAAAATTACTTAGACCAGCTTGGCAAATTGACTGCCTTTTCTTTTTAGGACAATACCTTTTATGGAGCAGTCTGGTCCTTCACCTTCTTTGGCATCTAAAATATTGGCTGTATCTATTAGTACCTACAGAATTTAGAAATTTAGTATCTATGCAAGCATGGTCGCTACAAGTTTTAGAAATCTTATTGGTCAGTGATTTTTTGGTTTATTGGGGACATCGACTACAACATAAATTTGATTTTTTGTGGAGCTTCCATAAGGTGCATCACAGTGCAGAACATTTGGATTGGTTGGCTGCTCATAGAGAGCACCCTTTAGATGCACTCTACACAACAGGCATTGTTAATTTGCCTGCATTCATAATAGGTTTCCCTCTAGAAACCATAGCAGGAATCATTGTATTTAGAGGCTTTTGGGCTATCTATATCCATTCCAACATTCATGTACCAATAGCACCATTACACCTGATATTAGGCTCACCTAGACTACACCGTTGGCATCATAGTAAGGATAGAACGTCAACTAATTTCTCCAATCTTTTTCCAATCCTAGACATTATCTTTGGCACTTATAAGCCCCCAAATACAGAACCTAAAGAATTAGGAATAGATGAAGCAATCTCCAAACATTATCTAGGCTTACTGTTAAGCCCCTTCTTTGTACAAAAAGATGTATCCAATAAAGACGCTGACAACTAGAAAGTAGTATATTGCCATCATAACTATTATACTATGTCAGCGACATCCAACAACCATTACAACTATGCACAACTCCATTTAGCCGTTTTGCTATTTGGCTGTGTAGGACTTTTTGGCAAGTGGATTATACTACCTGCCTATTTGATTGTCTTTGGACGAACCTTTTTTGCATCCATGGCCATTGGGAGCATAATACTCTACAAAAAAGAGTCGATTACAATAGGTCGTTCAGGTTTTAAGTTTCTATTATTAGGATTTATATTAGCCTTTCATTGGGTAGCCTTTTTTCAGTCCGTACAGTTATCTACTGTAGCTATTGGGCTGCTTACTTTTTCTACCTTTCCTATATTTACAACATTCTTGACTCCCTTATTTTTTAAGGCTAAACTTGATCCTAGGTCTACTTTTTCTTCCTTTATTATATTCATAGGAGTGGCTTGTATTGTTATGGATGGGCAGCTTTCAGATAGTTATCTATGGGGAATTGTTTGGGGAATTGCCTCTGGGGCTTCGTTTGCAGTACTTACCTTGCTCAACAAACAATTGGTAGGCAAACATTCTAGTCGTGTTATTGCCTTGATGCAAAATGGATTTGCAGCTCTTTTTCTATTACCTTTAGCTCTCCTTTTTTGGGTTCCTATTGATGGGCAAACGCTTTTACTACTGATTATTTTAGGCATTATTTTCACAGGATTAGCCCATACTTTATTTATAGAAAGTATGCAAACAATCAGTGCACAAACAGCTAGTTTGGTTGCTTGTTTAGAGCCTGTTTATGGTGTGATTGGAGCCTTGATTTTCTTGAAAGAATATCCTACCTTTTGGGTATGGATAGGCGGTTTGATTATTATAACGGTTATATTTTGGGATGCTCAACGTAATTAACAACCTATTTGAGCTATTTCTTGTTTAGAATTAATAGTTGAACGGAGCTAAATTTGGTTTAGCCAATAGAGTTCGGTAATTTTATTAGATATTATTATGGCTAGGATTGTATGCAGGAGAAATAGTAGATTTTTTGACTATTGAAATAAACGCAGAGATTCGTAGCCTTAGCTACGAAATCGAGCATTTATTAGAATAGACAGAAAAAGATATTTGTTGCTCCATACAAAGCTATTCGTAATAATATCTATCAATTAGAATCAAAATTAAATTCCATATTCATCTAATATGAACGATAAACCACTAATCAATCGAGTAGCTAATAGTAGCTTAATTAATATAAACTTAGAAGATTTTTTTCCTAAAGCAGAGATTGTAGAATTTGACCTAAAGGACTATCTATTCAGAGAATTACTCTTGAAAGAAAAGGATTTTAGAGCAGCTATGAAGGAGCACGATTGGACACAATATCAAGACAAAATCTTAACAGTGTTTTGTTCTACAGATGCTATTGTACCTGTGTGGGCATATCAGTTAGTAGCTATTTATGCCACTCCTTTTGCAGAAAAAGTAACACATGGCAACAAAGAAACATGTATACTTCTACACTATCAAGACACAATTGGAGCATTAGATAGAGCCCAATACCAAGATCAACGTATTATAGTGAAAGGCTGTGGAAAACTACCAGTTCCACCTGCTGCTTATACTATGCTGGCTCATCGCTTACAGCCTGTAGCCAAGAGCATTATGTATGGAGAAGCCTGTTCGGCAGTTCCACTATATAAAAAGAAAAAATAAATATAAAAACAACATAACTATGAAAGCGGCAAAACATCTATTCATCTACATAATGGGGGCAGCTACTGTTATTGGATTTATTGTACTTACATCTTACACTGATCCTGACAAGCAGAAAAATGCTACCAACTCTACTACAGTAGATCAAAATACAACACAGGATAATAGTTCTCAAACTATGGATACAGATCCTGTACAGACTGTCAATGCACCTTCTTTGCCAGACTCTATTACCTTTGCAGGTGAACATTTGCCTATGGACAATTTTGATGCTCGTGAACGCTTTGATAGAGAGTTTTTGTCCATGTGCTTTTGGCATTCTAAGATGATTGCCATCATCAAATTATCCAATCGTTACTTCCCTATCATGGAGGAGATATTTAAAGAGCATGGCCTTCCTGATGATTTTAAATACTTAGCGGTAACAGAAAGTAGCTTACGCAATGCTACCTCTCCAGCTGGTGCTAAAGGTATTTGGCAATTCATGCCTGCGACAGGCAAAGAATATGGCTTGGTCATCAATAGTGAAATTGATGAACGTTATCATATAGAAAAAGCAACTGCTGCTGCTTGTAAGTATCTTAAAAAATCCTATAAAAAATTCGATTCTTGGTTATTGGCTGCTGCTGCCTACAATATGGGGGGACCTCGCTTAAAAACACGTATAGAAGCTCAACATACCAACAAGTATTTTGATCTATACCTAAACCAAGAAACCTCTAGATATGTGCCTAGAATTATGGCAGCCAAAGAGGTAATGACTGATCCTAAAAAATATGGTTTTAATATAGCTGAAAAGGACCTATATGTTCCGTTGCCTAAATTCAAAATAGTAACTGTAGATGGCGCTATTTCGAGTTGGAGTGACTTTGCAAAAGAACACAACATCAGTTATAGAGAACTTAAGGTTTTTAACCCTTGGATTATTAGCACCAAACTAACGAACAAATCTAGACATAGTTTTGATGTAAAAGTACCTACGAAATAGATTCAATTACGAATTACGAATTTTTTAATTACAAATTAGGTTGACTTAATCATTAGTTTCTGGGGTTTGGTAAGCGATTGAAAATCATTAAGACTCCACGAACTATGCTTAATAATACAAACTATGATTGGGTTAGAACGGATAACAGAGATTGTCAAAGAGCATCTAGAGCAGGCTACCTTAGGTTTAGATAAGGAGAGCCTAAAATTTGATTTCAAGTACGAATGGTATGACCTTTCTACCCTGAAAGGGGTCAATGAGTATCTGAAAGATACCACTGCTATGGCCAATACTTATGGGTTAGATGGTTTTATTGTTATTGGTTTTGATGATCGTCGTATTTTATATAAGGATGTTACCTTTGAGGATTGTGGTCTGCGAGATACTAACGAAATTACTAAAGTTCTAATTAAACGGGTTAGTCATTTGTTTGAACTGAATACTTATGATATTATCATAAATGGTCATAAACTGAGTGTTATTCATATTCCACCAGCTTGGGAAAAACCTATTTTGATTCGTAATTATCAAACCTTCACGAAGCGAGGAAACATAAAGAAGGAATACCACCAAAAGATATTTGTACGCAAAAACACAGGCACCTTTTCTGCTACTAAGTATGATATTGATCTGATGTATTATGACCGTAAAAATGTAGAGCCTGATTATCGTTTATTTATAGATATTTTCAAACTCTCTGTCTTGCCTTTAGAGGAAGTTATCCAGCTTAAATTTACGGTAGAAAATGCAGGAAGACGCCCTGTAGCTATTGTTGATTTTAATCTTATTTTTTCGGATGGACGAAAGGATTTGGAGTGTCAAGCTACTAAGATTTGGGGCCAATCTGGCTTATACTCCCCAAAGCATTCGAGTGAGATAGTACAACCCAACAACATCCAAAATTTGAGCGTAGAGTTCACCTTACCCAACAACCAAACCGATCAGTTTATTAAGAAACTGAAGACAAGATCTATCCACAAACAAATTATTCTAAAACTGAGTAATGATAAGATTCTTAGCCAAAAGTTTGAGCTGCCTGAGTAATTTTTCTTGCTAGTGGGGATTTATAGCTAATCAATTGGAAATTGTTTTCAATATAAACTCACTATTATACTTTGTTCCTTGCTATTCTCTTCTATTTTCTATTATATTTACTACAGCCTCTTTCGCTTGTGTGATAGTGTACTATGTGCTTTTTTAGATCCCCAAACTACTCGTTGATTTTTCTTCTTTAAATAGTTTGTTTACTTGTACTTTATACTCTATTATGTCTATGGCAGAGTGTCTAGATTAGGAATGAATATTAAAAAAAACAGTATGGAATAAGTACACAAAACTGAAAGTTAAAATCTTGAGAATTCGAAAAAAAAACGTACCTTGAAAAGATGAGAAGTTATTTTTTTAGTCTAAAAGAAAACTCACTTTTGGAAAAAAGAGAACCCACAAGTCTAGAACTTAAAGTCTAACACCAATGTAATGTGTTCTTCATTATTTTAAAATAAGAATATCCTCCTAAATTAAAACCCAATATTTAATACCATGAATGCTCCATCTATACTTTGGACCTATCAAAAGCAATTAGCAGAAAAAGGAACATCTCCCCAAAAAGGAAAATTTCAAAAATCAGGGATCATTTCTGGCGTTTTTTTTGGATTTGGGATATCAGCTTTAATAACATTTCTCAATGCTAATTCGGGTACGAGTGGTGACCTCTTTGAAGATGCAACTACGATGATCATAATGTTTCCTGTCATGATCTGTTGTTTTTTGATAGGAGCTGCATTTGGACTCTCTACAATTATTAAATTTATATCGGATAAGAGTGAAGATAAGAACTCTTCAGTGAAAGTTGTGACTTATAGTTTGACGGAAAAAGACGCTATGGTTAAAGTCCAAGGGAAAACAGCTAAAATTTCGTTATTAGATTTAGTTTATGCGGAGATTAATGAAAATCCTTCTTATGAATTTGGTATAGTTGATCTTCGATTATTGGGCAAGGGAAGAAACTGTATATTTAAATCCGTCCCACTTAATGAGGCCGAAAAAGCACTTGCTATTCTTCATAATTTGTATCCCAATCTAGCAGAAAAATAGTTTCTTGAAGATTTGAATTGTTATAATGGTAAAGACGAAGATTCAGATACTTTCTTTAGGTTGTTTTTACAAACGAGTCAACAGCAAAATTTGAAGGACGAAATGGTGCATAATAACATGCATATATTCATACACGCCGAAGCAGAATATTTTGGTTAGTACAACATATACACAGGCAATTCTGCTATATTTATGTTCTTGATTTAATATTTAGACTCAATGTGGTCTTAGCTACAGCACTAGGGCCTTCAAAACATATTTTCATAATTCAGAATAGATTTTATGACCAAAGAAGAAATGCAAAAACAACTAGGCGAATTGGCAAAAGAACTCTCTGAACCTAAACTGAGTGACCTAGTGGAGTATGCCAAGATGTTGGTAGAAATGGAAAACAGTGATAAAGCCATTGCCGAAAAATTTGGTCCAGGCTTTGGCAAAGCTAACCTAGATGACCCTAATATAAACTAAGATATAGTTTGATATGCAAAAGCAACGTGTATTTATAGATATGGATAATACCCTCTGCGATTATAGAGGACGATTTAAGGAACGAAAAAAACTAGAACCAGAAACTAAATACCCTCAATCTCAATATGGTTTTTTTGCTGGTTTGGAGCCTTTGGCTGGCGCTATAGAGAGTTATCGACTGCTAGAACAGCACTTTGAAGTATATATCCTGACAGCACCTTCTTATCGAAATCCTCTTTGTTATACCGAAAAACGTGTTTGGGTAGAGCAGCATTTAGGTTTAAGCACTACTCAAAATTTGATTATTTGTCAACGGAAAGGCCTCTTGATAGGTGATTTTTTGATAGATGACCATCCTTATCCAGAGTTTAGAGGAGAACAATTATTGTTTGATAGTCCTCAATTTCCTAGTTGGAAAGCGGTTACTAAATATCTAAAGAATCAACTATAGACCTACCTAGGTCCCAAAATTCAAACATTCGGAAAATGGCTACAATAAGTACTACCACCAATAGTTTATGCACAAAAGCATTGGCATTAGGATAAGAGGTTGCAAATCTAGCGGTCAAGTAAGCTCCCAATCCTTGGCCTAAAGCCAAAGAAATACCTATACCCCAATTGATCCAACCATAACCTGCAAATACTAGAATTCCAACTAAACTGTACAGTGCAAAAGCAGCCAGTTTCACACCATTAGCATCCAAAAGGCTATACTTACCCAACAAGACTAAAAAGGTGACTAAAAACACACCTGTCCCTACCTGTATAAAACCGGCATAAAAGCCCATAGCCAATAAGGCTGGAGCAGCTATCCACCAGTTGAGTTGGTGCTCTTTATTCGTTTGCTGAAGCCATCGTTTAGGGTTAATGAGTACCACTGCTAACATAACAATTAGTAGATACTTAAACACCTCTCTTATCTGTTCATTATTAAAAAACTGTATGGCAATAAACCCAGATACTGCTCCTATAAACAGGAGTAAGATAACAGGCCAACTTTTTTCAAAATCTAAGTGCCCTCGCTTATGAAAGGTAGGTGCAGCAGTAGCCGACATCGCAAAAATACCTAGACGATTAGTAGCATTGGCTACTTGAGCTGGCAAGCCTATAATATCTATCAAGATATATAGGGTCACTACAGATCCTAAGCCCGCCAAAGTTGTCAAAAACCCAGCGACCATTCCACCTAAACCTGCATAAACAAAATATTCCCAACTCATTTAATTAGCTACTTAATGCTTTGACACAACTCAATCAGTACTCCATTGGTACTCTTTGGATGTAAGAAACAGATCATTTTATTATCTGCACCACGTTTAGGTTCAGCGTTTAATATTCTATAGCCTTCCCCTTCCAATCGTTTCATCTCTGCATGGATATCTTCTACCTCAAATGCAATATGATGGATTCCTTCTCCTCTTTTTTCTATAAATTTTGCAATTGCACTATCTTCTTTAGTTGCTTCTAATAATTCGATCTTTGTTTCTCCACACTGAAAAAAAGCTGTGGAAACGCCCTCAGAGGCTACCGATTCAATTTTATAATGCTCTTGATTAAATAAAGTTGCAAACAATTTATTGCTAGCAGCCAAATTTTTTACAGCAATGCCAATATGTTCTACTTTCATATTTGGATATATTTTATTAATTTTGGATGCTTTTTGAATAGTTAGTTAATCAAATTGTCCATTGATTTTGATAAAAAGGATCATTAACAATTAAAAATCGAAGGGCAAAAATATAACTTTAATACTAGAAATGATAAGTAGTTAGATAAAATTAGTTGACTAATTAGTTTTACACGATTTTATTCAACCACTTAGCTTGATTCTCAACACAACCTTAAAACAATATTATGGGTGCTATAAAATTCTTTATTCAAGGTCTCCGTCGCTTCAAAGAAGTAGGAACTATTTCACGTTCTTCTCAATTTGTAGGCAAAACGATGGCTAAACATATCGACTTTTCAAAAGCTAATTGTATTGTTGAGCTTGGTGCAGGTGATGGTTCTATTACCTTGCAAATGCTCAAAAATATGAAACCTGATGCTAAATTGCTTTCTTTTGAGATCAATGAGAAGTTCTGCCAAGACATGAAAGATGATTTGGGTCATGACGAACGTCTACAGATCATACAAGACGATGCCCTAAAAATGGGTGAATACATCAAAAATGCAGGCTTTGAATATGCTGATTATGTAGTATCTGCGATTCCTTTTGTAATCATCCCTGAAGATGATATTATAGAAGAGTCTTACAAACACTTGCGTAATGGCAACAACTACATCCAGTTACATTATTCTACTGTAGCTAAAAAACGTTATGAGCGCATCTTTGGCAATGCAAAAATTGATTTTGTGATGTTGAATGTTCCTCCAGCGTTTATACATATTTGCACTAAAAACGAAACAGAAGAAGAAGCTAAACAAGCTTAGAAAGCTGTTCTCTTATAAGATATATTCATTTCAGAAAGGTTGCTCTATTTTTTGAGTAGCCTTTTTGTTATGCCTTTTAGCCTACTAAACTCCAGATATAAATAGCACAAAAAATAAAGAGGTAAGCAATTCCCAATATACTCAATATACGAGTAGCTAAAGGAGGTCTGTGTTCCGGTTCTATATGTTTGGTTACTAATATGTAGTTGGCTATAGCAAAAAATGGTGCGGTTAGGAATGAAAGGATTGTAGCAATCATTAAAAATGTAGCCATATTAGTCAGCAACATACTTAAGATAAGTAAAGCTCCAAGCATCAAAACGACTAACCACCCCCAATAATAACTTTTAGGCATTTCTAGGCTAGTTTTGCCTTGTTCATCTGGCTCATCTAGAGAAATAGAAGCTCCCTCTCCTAAAAATAGATAATGTGCCCTAGCCATACTTCTGGGCAATGCATCTAAGCAGGTTATGGTTGTACTAAACATTGTAATAAAAGCGGCTAAGGCGATAAATGTACCTGCTCCTTGCCCTAGAGTATTGGTATATAATTCGATGAGTTGCTTGGCAAACACAGTCCCTTTGGGAGAAAATTGTTCGCCAGAATGATACATAACTAAGGCTCCCAAAGACATAAAAAATAAGGCTAGAAATGTAGTGCCGATATATCCTATATTAAAATCAAATAAGGATTGCTTTATATCAAATTCAGCCTTAGATTGTTTTTGCTTTTCTAGAGTCCACAAGGAATGCCAAACAGATAGATCTAATGGGGCCGGCATCCAGCCCATAAATGCAATAACAAAAGCAAGATGTGCCCCTCCTATAGAGAACTGCTGTGTAAAACTAATCTCACCTACTTGGTTACTAAATGCCATAAATACGGCCACTAAGGTAACTACGGTAAGTGTAATGATGATAAACTTCATTAGGTTGTCTAAGAGCTTATACCGACCTACTACCAACAATCCTGAACAGATTAGTAACAATATACAGACCCAAATCAATAAGCTATCGGTAATACCAAAAATATTGACGGCTAGACTAGCAGTTACTAAAGTGACGGCTGCCTGAACTGTGAACATTGTCCCTATCGTAATTAGGCCAAATAAGGCTAAAACCCATTTACCTAACTTTTGATATCCTTCCAATAAACTATGTCCAGTGGCACTAGCATAACGTGGTCCAAATTCAAAAAATGGGTATTTAAAAAGATTGGCCAACAAGACTAACCAAACTAAACCAAATCCATAGTTTGCTCCTGCTCGGGTTGAATAGACCAAATGAGAAACACCAACTGCTGCTCCTGCAAACAAAAGGCCTGGTCCTAAAAGCTGCAACCAAGATTTTTTAGCTGTTGCCATCTTGTCTAGTTTTAAGTTAGTATTGAGTTTTAGAAATAAAAAAAGCCCAGTGTCTAAAAGACACTGGACTGAAAACTAAACCCTAAAACCCATGAATTACACTCTTATATATCTTTGAAGATAATTTTCTTTCTTTCTAACACAATAATAGATTTTTTTTTGGAACTTTCCAACTATTTCAAGATAAAAATAATGTCTTGACATCTTTTTGACAATTCTATCTTTTGAAGGCCTTTTACCTTTGTTAATCTCTTATATCATCTGGAACATATATTTTGTCCACAATGTTTAAAATATTACCAGATTTATCTAAAATAATTAATTCCACTCTTCTATTAAACTGTCTACCTGTTTCAGTATCAGCGCCATCTGCAAGTTGATTTTTAGCTATAGGTGCTCCTTCCCCAAATGTTCTAATTTGAATTCTACTGCTTTTTACTCCCTTTTTTATGAGATATTTTAGGGCTGCATTAGCTCTATTCTTAGACAATTGTTCATTATAACTATCTGAACCTTTAGCATCTGTATGTGCTCTTAATTCTGCTTTATAGCTAGGGTTTTGCTTGAGAACTTGTGCTAAATCTTTTAATTCTAATACTGATTTTTCCCTTAGTCGATAACTATCAAAATCAAAAAATATAGACTCTATACTTCTCACATCCACAACAGGAACTGGAGGAGTTATGGGCTTAACCAAATTTGCTCCTGTCCGTTCTGGAGGAGTATATTCACAAATGGCATCACACTGATTAAAAATTTCTTTCCAATTAATAATTCGGGCATTTGCAAAGCCTGCTTCTACTACTTCTTGTCGCTTTTTGCGTGCCGTTTCATGATCTGCTACATCTATATAGTAACGAAAAATTTGGTTTACATCTACTGTTTCATATACATTTTTCAAATTCTTGAAATACCCTTTTGAAACAGAGGTAGCAAAAGCACCAACCTCTACTGCATAGGGTGTTTTTTGTGCAAAAACAGAAATAATTCCTATACCCCAAGCCAATAGTGTAACAACTCCTTTCATAACTTGCAACTCATTATAGATTTAGCAAAACTTATATAAACTCCAATACGCAATATTTCCCTAAAGTCACTTCTTTTTCTAATCGCCAAATCGTTCTTTCAATATTTTTTTCAATTCTAACATTTCATCTCTCAACTGAGCAGCAGTCATAAAATCCATAGTTTTGGATGCTTCTTGCATTTTTTTACGTACAGAAGTTATCAATTTATTCAATTCATCTTTTGCCATATACTGAACAGCAGGGTCAGCGGCCAAAGTCAAGGTTTCTTCTTCTGGCAGTTCATATACTTTACCATCTAAGATGGACCCCTGCTTCATAATTTCGTCTTTTGACTTTTTTACTGTTTTAGGAATAATGTTATGTTTCTTATTATATGCTATTTGAATTTCTCTACGCCTATTAGTTTCATCAATCGTTTTTCGCATAGAGTTAGTCATCTTGTCTGCATAAAAAATAACTCGACCATTTACATTACGAGCAGCACGCCCTGCAGTCTGAGTTAGAGACCGTACATTTCTCAAAAAACCTTCCTTATCTGCATCTAAAATGGCAACTAAAGAAACCTCTGGTAAATCGAGCCCCTCTCTCAATAAATTAATTCCAATCAATACATCAAACTCCCCTAATCTTAGATCTCTCAAGATTTCTACACGCTCCATTGTATCAATTTCGGAATGGATATATCGGCATTTAACATTTAATTTAGTTAAGTACTTAGCCAATTCTTCAGACATTCGCTTAGTAATAGTTGTCACTAAGACTCGTTCATTCTTTCTTGTGCAGTTCTCTATTTCATCCAATAGATCATCTACTTGATTGATACTAGGTCTAACATCTATTGGAGGATCCAACAATCCTGTAGGCCTTACGATCTGCTCTACCACTACTCCATCTGTTTGTTCCAATTCATAGTCAGAAGGTGTTGCACTCACATAGACTACTTGGTTTACAATTTGTTCAAATTCAGAAAAATTAAGTGGTCTATTATCTAAAGCAGAAGGCAATCTAAATCCATGATTTACCAAATTGAGCGTTCGAGCTTTATCTCCTCCAAACATGGCTCGAAACTGAGGTAAAGTCACATGACTCTCATCTATAATAATCAAATAGTCTTTTGGGAAATAATCTAACAAGCAAAACGGTCGAACACCTTCTTTTCGTCCATCAAAGTATCTAGAATAATTTTCTACACCTGAACAATAACCTAACTGACGCATCATTTCTAAATCTAAGGTTACTCGCTCTCGAATACGTTTGGCCTCTGCATATTGTTGGTGTTGCTCAAAATATTTAACCTGTGCATGTAGTTCATCTTCTATATCATGCACAATTTCTTTCATTTTTTCTTTGGGAGCAACATAAAGGTTGGCAGGAAAAATGGCAACATCATCTACATCCTCTAGTGTTTTACCTGTTTCCACATCTATTTTTGCCAATTCTTCTATCTCATCTCCCCAAAACGTAATACGATATCCATGTTCAGCATAAGGCAAATTAATATCAATGGTATCTCCTCTTACTCGAAATGTTCCTCTCGTAAAATCAACTTCTGTTCTAGAATATAAAGCATCTACTAGTTGATACAACAACCTATTCCTGCTAATTTGTTGCTCTGTTTGTAATCGAATGATCCCACTTTTATAATCTTCTGGATTTCCTAAACCATAAATACAAGAAACCGAAGCAACTACAACTATATCCCGTCGACCAGAAAGTAATTGAGAACTCGCTCTTAAACGAAGCTTATCAATTTCGGCATTTATCGCCAAATCTTTTTCAATGTAGGTATCTGTAGATACAACATAGGCTTCTGGCTGATAATAATCATAGTAGGAGACAAAATACTCGACTGCATTTTCTGGAAAGAATTGCTTAAACTCACCATAAAGTTGAGCGGTTAGTGTTTTGTTATGGGATAATATGATAGTTGGTCGTTGCAATTCAGCAATTACATTTGCCATCGTAAATGTTTTTCCAGAACCAGTAACCCCCAATAAACATTGGGCTTTGTCACCACCTTCAACTCCCTTTACTAATTCTTTGATAGCAGTTGGTTGATCTCCAGAAGGTTGGAAAGGAGTATGCAGTTTAAACTTCATAACAATCTTTATTTTTGAAAAGTAGTTGTTGAATTAGCCAAGTTGAATAGTGCAAAGATAAGGAATCTACTTTAATTTTTTATACACAAAAAAAAGACTGTCAAATCTAGTTTGACAGTCTTTTATATCATTTCACCTAAATAGGTAAGATGCTTATATTTTTAGTATGACCACAAGTCATGCTCAAAATGGAAAATCTCATCTTTGATCTTATCCGCTTCTAATAAAACATCAATAGGAGATGTTTTATAATCCTTGATACGTCGGTCATAAACATTCGATTCTTTTATAATGTAACTAGAAAAGAGTCTAGCTTCAAAAATATCCTCCCAACTCATACGAGCTGCATCATTATGAGGATTGAATGCTTCATTTCTAGCTAAGGTTTCTCTTAGTTCAGGATAATAAGCCCAAAACATAGGTCCAGAGTTCAAGAAATTACCATTATCATCGTAACGGTCAATAATCGGAGCAATACCTAAAATGCGCACACCCATTGTTGAAGTTTCTTCGTCAAAGTACCAAACCTCTTTAATACGATATTTTTTCACATCGGTAGGGTCTAATTCATTAACTACAACTTGAATAATCTCTTCAAATGTCTCAGGATCAAATGTAATGATAGTATCTACAGAACTACCAATTGTTTGCATTTCATCTTGAGTCATTGGTTGAGTAAACTCATCGTCAAATACGTGGTACAACGTTATATCTCCTCCTTTGGCAGCATCTAACATGATATTGATAAAATACGCTTTTTCGTAACGAAAAAGGTGATTCATCTTTTCACGAATATCGATTAAACGCCAAATACGTTTTTCCCAAAAAACATCCTTTTCATGGATATGATCATATGCCAATACAGCTTTTTCCTTGTATATATAACGATCATAAAAATTGTCCCTTGGAGTTGGTATATCTGTCTTTCCTGACTCAGTAACATTAGTAGTGTTCTCATCACCTTGGGCAAAAGAAGAGCTAGATGTGATGAAAATTAATAAGCAACATGATAGGAGTGCAAATCGTAGAGATTTGAAATTTACATTCATCAGTTTTTGTTTTTTATTTTACCTAATAAATAAAGAAATTGGCTGTTTCAGTTATAATAACGTAAAACAACCAACTCCTATTTTATAGAAAGCAATAAATTTGCTTATTTTTTTTCTAACCGTGTATTTATTTCACTTGGAAAGACATACCGTTTACTGGACGACCAGCTTTATCACCTGGGCATCTTGCTTTTACATTAACAAAAGCATATTGATCTCCTGGCTTTGCAGCTTTAATTGCTTTAGCAACTTGTCCTGAGAAACGACCACCTTTTCCTTTAATTTCTACAGCATCTTGACGCTTACGAGTATAATACATAGTATAAGACTGTACGCTACATTTAGCTTCAAAATCAAAGTTGTCTAACCATGCAGCTAAACCAGGTTGAGCTCTCATAACACCAGACTTGATAATACCATCTTGTTTCTTACCTAAACGCACAACTGGATCAGGAATACGTTTTACACGAAACTTAAATGGAAACGTTTTATTATTCGTTTTGTCTTTAATGTTAATAGTTGCAGCTCCTGGAGTTTTCACAGTTACAACATAGCTAGTTTTACCTTGCTTCTTGATAGAACCACCACCACCAGAAATACCTACTCCAACTGCGTTAGAAGAGATACCAGCTGCGGCTACTGTAATTGGGTTATCTACACCAATATAAAATACATTCATTTTATCGGCAGATACTGTTACAGAAGGTTGTCCTACTTCAAAGAAGAAATCTTTAGTAAATGACTCAGTCTCACCAGTAAGTGGATTGTTTACAGAAATACGAGCGCTATACTTTTGCTCACCTACTTTACTAGGACGAGTTGAATAAGCAGCTTTACCATCTTTGATAGACAAAGATTTACCATTTACACTTACAGAGAACTTAGCCTGACTAGAATATGCACCTAATGCAATTTCAGACTTATATTCTTCACCAAGTAAAATGTAACTCTTAGGAGATTGACTAAATACATCAAACTTGTCATAGTTCATCTCCATTTTACCCATTTGAGAGGCTAAATAAGAAATTACAGCAGACTCAGTAGTCTTAGCATCATTTTGGAATTTACGAAGCATTGGGTAAATAGCCGCTACAGGCATGTGACCGAATGTATATTCTGCCCAATCTTTACCTTCATGCTTTTCTGCATGATAATTCTCATCGCTTTCCATAGTGAAATCTTCTACTAAAGCAGCCAAAGCTGCATCTTTCTTTTTAGCATCAGCAAAAACAGTCGCTTTGATACCACCATTTTCCCAAAGACCACCTACAAAGTTTTTAAATTTCTCTCTAGATTCTGAAATCTTCTTAGCTAGTTCTGGACCTACAGGTTCTTTTTGTCCTTGGCTACCATAGTCACCACTTACAAAAATACGTTGAGGAGTGTCCTTATCCTTTTTGCCTTTAGGCTTACCTTCCAATTCTGGATGGCCTTGAGCCGTAGCATCTTCTAATGTATAAGCTCCACCAGATTCCTCTACCATACGATCACGGATTCCGTCAACATAAGTAATGAATTCTGCGGTAATACTTTTTACTTCTTTAGCTGCAGCAACTAATGGCGCATATTGCGTTTTAGTTTTTGCAGTTTCTTCCATATCAAGGATCATCTTATCATTTGCATGCTCAACAATCTTGTTGTTTTTCTTTATCCCCTTATCAAGAGCAAAGAAAGCATTGATAATTTCCGCTGATACGTTTAATGCGAGCATCGCTGTCAAAACCAGATACATTAGGTTAATCATCAGCTGCCGCGGTTCCTTTGGAATTGACATCTTAGTTTCTTTTTAAATTTTACAATTGATTATCTACCATATTTCTAAATCAAACCTTTGCAACCTCATTGCCTTTTAGTTGCTGTAAGTTTGACTCATTTGGTTGTTTATCCTCTACCCATAGCTGCTAATACACCACCATATACTTGGTTTAAGCTAGCAAGGTTTTGGTTCAACTCTGTCAATTGTTCTTTGTAAACTTTAGTGTCCTCTAAAGATTCGCTAATACTTGTAATTGCCTCATTTACAGCAGTAGCAAATTTACCAGCACCTTTAGTAAGGTTTTCGATCTCAGAATAGTCAGTATTCATGAAAGCCTGAAGGCCACCCATGCTATCTGCCATTTTCTTCAATTCACCTACCATTTGCTGTTGTTGTTTTTCTAATGGATCAGTGTTTAAGTTGATAGATCCTACAGAATTAGCTAGTTTTTCAACAGCTTCTCCTACGTTAGATCCACCTTCTCCACCTGCTCCGTCAAGTTCTCCACCGTGTTGATCAAGACCTGGATAAAGTTTTTCCCAGTAGTAATCTTTGTGTGGAGGTAATAGACCTAACATAGTAAATAGACCTGCCTCAGTCAATAGACCAACTGTAAGCATCTCAGATGCTCCTGGCCAAGATTGGATCTTAAATAAAGCTCCTACTAATACAATAGCTGCTCCTAGACCGATAACTAGATTCTTCCCATATGCGAACGCACTTGAATGAATGAAACTCATGGTTACATTTTTTTTTAAAAAGGTTAGTTAATAAAGATATAAAAGGGTTGTCAAGGTTTGAATAGGAGAAATTTTTCGCCCATTAGATGGGGCTTTCTCCGAATTTCCTGTAAGTATAATACAATTTTGTAAAATGGTTACAATTTTTTTTAGATAATTTTCAAGGAAATCTCAAAAATTAACCTTTTGCATTAACTTATCGAGCGTATCACTGCATTTTGGCAGTAATACGCTCGATAAATTTAGATATAATTCTATTGTACTTTTAATTAAATACTACTTAAAGTCATTGATAGAACGACCAAGGAAAGTAAGTACACAACGGAATCCAATATAACATTTAGTTGTATCTTCAAATTCCCAGTGACGAGTTCCTGTTTGCATGAAGTAAGCGATATCTTTCCAAGATCCACCACGGATAACTTTTCTTTTCCATGCTGTAGGATCATCCTCTTTTGCATCAAAACGAATATCTGGTTGTAAATCATGCAAGAAAGAGTATGCATTTTCGTAGTAAGCTGAAGAAGTCCACTCTGCTACATTACCAGACATATTGAACAGTCCGTAATCATTAGGGAAGTAAGCATCGGCTCTTACTGTATACAAACCACCATCTGCAGGATAATCTCCACGTCCAGGCTTAAAGTTTGCAAGCAAACAACCTTTTGCATTACGTACATAGTATCCACCCCATGGATAAGGAGCCAAATCATGACCACCTCTAGAAGCGTATTCCCACTCATGCTCTGTTGGCAAACGGAAATCCTCTGTATTAATGGCTTCAAAACCATTCCATAGATTTGTTCTCCAATAACAGAAAGCATTTGCTTGTTTCCAAGCTATTCCTACTACTGGGTAATCATCAAACGCTGGATGCCAGAAGTAGTTACGTGTCATTGGCTCATTATATGAGTAAGAAAAATCACGTATCCAAGTTAAAGTATCTGGATAAATACGTACATCTTCTTTCTTAATATAATCTGCACGATTGTGTTTTTCGTTAGAGAAACGGTTATTGTCTGATTTCCAGTCAAAATCACGCGCAGCACCTTTCCAGTCGTACCATTGGAAATCAAATACTAGCTGACGAGTATCTAATTCGCGCTTACCTGCGAATTTCTCATCACCTTGATAGAACATACCATCAAGTTCTCCACCAGGAGACCAATCTAGTTCTTGTTCCCAATCTACACTTTGAGTTCCATCATCGTGCTCAACAGTATGTCCTACTGTCATGTGAGCAATAGAATCTTTTACCCAATGTACAAATTGACGATACTCGTTATTTGTAATTTCGGTATCATCCATAAAGAAACCTTGTATGGATATTTGTTTGGGACGTTGTACCAAAGAAGAATTAACATCCTGATCACTCGGTCCGATATGCAAAGTACCAGAAGGGATATATTGCATTCCATAAGGATTGATTGGACTCCATTTTGGACGATCCAATACTCCAATTAGCTGGCCACTTTCTTGTTTAGCACAAGACCCTAAAACTAGAGTCATTACTATAAAGGCCAAAATTTGATTTGTTTTCATGTTTGCACCCGTCATTTAAACATTTAGTTTTGAAAACTACGTAAAAGGCAACTTTTTTTGATAATAATTATAAAAAATAACAAAAGGCAAAAAATGCTATTTTCTACATAAAGGCATATTACACTAAAAAAGATGGCTGTAAATATAATCTTAAAATACTGAGAATTCAAAAAATATTGTTGAGGCAATATCCTTTTTTTGTATTCGTATATTATGAACGACAAAAAAAATTGAATAGTGTGCAACTAGGATATATTTCTTGTTTTTTTTGTGAAATTATAAAAATCTAGGATTATAGATAACTTTTGCAGGAACTTCTTTCCCAAATTTCTTATTCAGATTATAATTTAACACAACTTCATGCGATCCACTGTTAAATTTACGCAAACTCCCAATTGACAAATCATAAGAATATGCCAACATAAGATTTTTTGTTATTTGCATTCCAGCAAGGAACACAACAGCATCTATAGTTGGTGTACTATATCCTCTAAACGATAGCCCACCAAAAATATTGTCATTGTATTTAAAAATTATTGAAATCTCTGGTTGAAACTTCACAAAATCCGTTTTTAGTAAGGCTGAAGGATGTAAAGAAAATTTATCATTGATCTCCCAATTGTAAGATGCTGTAAGAAAATATCCACGAGCGTAGGTTATATTTTGTAAGCTTCCAGTAGATAAATTCACTTTAGGTGCATTTAGGTTTATTGCAGATAAACCAACCTCAAAAGAAGGGTGCTTGAAGTAAATTCCAAAATCTACTCCAAAACCGACTCCTGATTCTTTTCCTACAGGTATGTAGTCATCCTGATGGTTGATTCCATTATCATAACTACCTTGTGGTGCACGAAGTTTGGTGCCATCCAATGCTTTTTGTAAAAAACGTCCTGCCAAGCCAAAAGAAAGTTGCCCTTCTTTTCCTACATTATGTATATAACTATAAGATGCTTTAACCGAAGTATTTTGGTAAGCTCCAATAATATCATGCTCAACCGCTAATCCTACTCCACTACTAATATACTCTATAGGCATGTGTGCATTTACATTGAAATGTAATGGACTACCAGGGAAGCTTACCCATTGTTTCCTAAAAACCCCAGTCATACTCAAAGAGCCATCCAAGCCATTATAAGCACTATTATAATTATATGGATTGAGCATATATAAGGTATACTGAGTAGGTTGTTGGGCATAAGATTGCTGTGCAAATCCTAAAAATGCAAAAAACAACAATAAGTAATTATGTATTTTCATAAACAGTAATATTAAACTCTAAAACTTTTGGGATAACCAATAGCCGAATGCAGCAGCTAAGCCAAATAGTAATAAGACTTGCCACCAAATTATAGGTTTACTCGGTTTTCTTAGATAACGCCTATCAGGCTCATTGTCTATAGTTTTTGCAGAAAGTTCTATTTCTTGCTCAGCTACAGTATCCTTAGTACTATTGGCAATGGATTGCTTCTCTATTGCCCCAATAATCTGACCACAATCAGCCCATCGTTCTGCTATATTCTTTTTAAGACATTTTTGAACTATGGTCTTATAAGGCTTAGGTATTAGGTCTATTAAATCAGGAATAGGTCTATTTAATATACGTTCTTCTATTTTAGTGTTAGGATGTCGAGTGGTTTTTCGGCCAAAAGGCAACTGCCCTGTGTACAACCAATAGATCAATACTCCCAAGCTCCAAATATCCGTTCGTTTATCCAAAACAGTTGGATCTCCAAATTGTTCGGGGGCTAGATATTCATAATTAGAAAAGAAGACTAAAGGAATTGGTTGTTTATTTCCATAGTTAATAAACTTCAATACATAATCCTCTGCACTCTTCTCCATTAAGATATGTGTTGCTGACAATTTTTGCCAAACATGCCCCTGCTCATGCATATAATGGAGGCCATCTAAAACTTGGTTAATCCAATCAACTTTTTCTTCATCTGTTAAATCATTGGGGTCTAGTAAATTTAGACTTAAGCGTTCCACATAAGGCATTACACCAAAATTAGAAACCATCCCTTCTCCCTCAAACCGATAAGCAGCAATATAAGGCAATAAGTTTTTATGCTGTAAGGCTATAGCCTCATCATACTTTCTCCAAATCCATCCATCATCAAAATTAGGATGCATTTCAGTACTTTTGACTACCACTACATCATCAGTTCGTTTATCCTTACCTTTATAAACGCTTCCAAATCCTTTTTGGTCTAGAGACTGTGAGGGATCAAATTCGTAGGTATCCCAAAAATCCTTAATTGATTCCATATATAATGATACAACTAAATAAGACTAAACTATTTTTAAATTAAATCTTTCGCTTAAGCCAAGGGCCTGTGATCGCCAAAGTTAACCCTTCATCTTGAATATTCACAAATAAAGTCTTTCCGGAAGGAGAAAAACAAACTCCTGCAAATTCACAAGCAAACTCTATATTCTGAGAAATCTTATAAAACTTACCTCCTGGCGTAATTCCTGATATGCGAGGTTTGTGTCTATGATCTTCACAAAATACAATATCGCCCCAAGGTGCTACTGTCAAATTATCACAATATTTCAATAGTTTAGTATCATTAGGCTCCGCAAACAATTCTATGCGAGGTCTATACTTATCCTCTTTTTCTCGTTTATTGCCTTCGTACTTACTTGGAGTATATCTAAAGATTTGTCCAGTTTTTTGTCTACCACCATTGGTACAAGCAAAAAACAATTCTCCTTTCCCAAACCAAATACCCTCTGCCCTTGCAAAACAAGCAGCACCTTGCTCAAAACCTCTAATTCTGAGATTATCGCCATCTGCATCTACATCCTCCATATCTATCCATCGAGCAGCATATTTGATCCCTTCTTTTATATTAATATTAGGACGATTGCGGGTATCCATACTTTTTTTCCAAACAAAGGCTAAAGCCTGCAATTTACCTCTTTTGTGCAACTCTCCTTTTACCTTAGGTATAAACCGGTAAAATAAACCATCATACCTATCTTCTGTCAAGTACACAATTCCTGTGCGAGGATCTACCGCCACTGCTTCATGGTTGAAACGTCCCATTGCCCGTAAAGGCACAGGATATTTTAGACCTTTTGTCTCTTTGGCTGGCACCTCAAACACATAACCATGATTTTCTTCATGATGCTCACTTTTATCAGATACATACTCCTCACAAGTCAACCAAGAGCCCCAAGGAGTAATACCTCCAGCACAGTTTCGAGCAGTTCCTACCAAACTCATGAATGTATGTTCTATCTCTTGAGTTTGCTCATTATAGAGGAAGTTTGTTGTACCGCCTATATGTGGAGTTTTACCAAAACCTCTATCAAATATTTTTTTATCACTCACTTTATTCAGTAACTCATTTTCAGCACCAAAAGGAGAATGTTCTACCTGAGAAGGAGAATTTTCGTGATTTCGAACGACCAATACACGCCCATCACTACCTTTGAAAGTGCCCATTCCATCAGGGCGACCAGGCAAGATAAGCCCATCATCCATTCGTACACCAGCTTTAGATATAATCTTATAAGAAAAGCCTTTAGGCAATTTAATTATCCCCTTGTCGTACAAAGGTCCATAACCATAAACCTCTCTATCATCCAAAGGTATACTATTGGCAAAGGACTGTAAGCCACTAAAACCAAGAGTAACAGCTCCCATCCATTTCAGAAAATCTCTACGTGAAGAATTATTATCCATTCTTATTTTTTCTTTTTAATGTATAAACTATATCTAGAGTCTAACTACTAAATTCTATTAATCCAATATCTCTCCCACTACCACCAAATCAATGCCGAACAGAACAATATAATAAGTATTGATAACAATTGAAATGACCAACGCCAGTTTCCGAGTTGTTTCTCCTCATTTTCTATATCCAAACTCCCAGCCCATACAATAAACGCATCAGCCATAGGTTCTAGACCAAACAAATATTGTTTTTTTTGATTAGAGTTATAGCCCACGCCAAAAGCCTCTATACTATTACGCAAACCTACAGCCTCCTTAGTAGCACCATAAGTTGCCATTGTCCGCAGTCCCACTACAGATGCAGAACCACCTATTTGCAATAAAATAGGCCCAGAATCAATATCCATTTTACCTTTAGTTCCTTTAGGGTACTCTCGTATGCCAGGTAGCCCAAAGCGGTAGTCCAAAAATAATGTTTTGTATTGATTAAACTGCTCTACAGCAAAGGTAGAATCTATATCTATCAAAAAGCTATTCATTAGACTTTGAGAAGAGCCTTTGGCTCCTTCCATCAATTTTCCTGTCTGAGGTTCTACTTCGTGAGGGATCAAGCCAGTTTTAGGATCAAGTAGTTCTTTTACATTTCTAAGCCAGTCCTGTTTCAAACTATCATATCTAGGCTCTAATAGTTGATCATGCAATGCCAATGAAGCCATTGCTACCATATTATCAGCAGGCCAAGCCAAGCCTCTATAGGACTCCAAGTAGGGAGAAGAATCTTCTTCAAAGGCTTTTGCTATTTTATCTGATTTTGTTTTAAACTCTACTAACAAACTAGAATCTCTATCCTCCTCTGGCATTGCCATTAATTGTTTAGCCAATAAATAGTTGGACCAACCTGCATGAAAGATACCGTAACCAGGCCCTAAATTGGTGGGGAAGTTATTTAGCGCATATGCGCTAAATAAGGCTTTTTGGGCAAATTCGACCTCTTTTAAACCATCCTGATATAAAGTATTTTGACTAGGAAGCCCTTTTATCAATTCAGCCCAAGCCAAACCATACAAAGCATGCACAAAAACAAATCCCTCTGGATAGCGTTCTTGCATTTTTTCTCCTAACCCCTCCGAAAACTGTAATTTTAGATAATTTAACTGCCTTAAAACATCTTGGTTAATGCTTTTAGAGTCAACAGTAACGTAACTTGGTTTGTAGTACAACCGAATATTTAGGTACACTATTAGAATAACAATGCACCACAAACTCCCCTTTCCTAAAATTTTTAATAGATACTTCAATCTGTATAATTTGTTACTTGTTCATAACTAACCTCTATAACACTCGTCTCTATTTTATGCACTAAAAGATAAGGCCTTCTACTATCTACTAGAATATCATCTCCTCGCCTAGGGTCTCTTGGCTCCCATAGATTTTTAAAAAGCCAATATCTAGAGTATTCTTCAGGTTCTTTGTCTGTATGATACATGGCCTCCCAACTAAACTCCTTTTCTTTTAGATATTTCTCTACAGACTGTATAGCTTCTTCCTTAGTCATGATTATCAGGTATTAACTCTGTAACAGTTTAATGTACTACTTAGGCCTTATAACTTACAACTATTGCTAGTCAAACAATCTCCAACCAACACCAAAACGCACTAAGAAATTAGGATAAGGATTATGAACCGTAGGAAAAGCATTTTCGCCAGTAATAACTTGCATAATATTCTCCGCTGTTACAAACACTTTGAATTGCCATATTTTAGCAGCTAGATAGACATCTATCATAGGATAAAAAGTCAACATCCGTTCATTTTGCAGATAAAACTGCCCAATAACTGGTGTATAACCATAGCCTTTATAATTAGTATTATAACGAACACTAGCCCCAACTTTTAGTCGTACCACTTTCTTGAAGACCATACTTTCAAAATACAAATTATGCTTGAGCATCAACTCTGGAAATCTAAAAAAATTAGCCCCACTCAACACAGGTTGCCAAACCACCTCATTATCTAGATGGAAACGCCAAACCTTAATATCTTGTTGCAGCTTTAATTGCAACATATTGATCGTTTGATTTTGGCTCTGATAAACACCTACCGAATCAAAATAAATCAAATTATTGAGAGTATGATTGAGTGCCTCTATCCGAAAACCCCAACGTTTCAAGCTATAGCTTCCGCCAAAACTCAATTCTTGCACCTGCTTAAAATCATTATTATCCCAAACCTCATCCCAAGAGATCAATATCCGACGCTCTACCAAACTAGGTTGATAGCGTTGAAAAAGAGCTTTGCCCTCTACATAACCAAACTTTCCAAAATCATAACCAACCTGACCATTTACATAATAATCCCAAGTCTGTTTGGCCCAACCTATTTGCCCTTTCACCTTATACCGAAAAGCCTGTTCTGGTCGCCCTTCAGCAATTAGTCCAGCAAACAGGTTATGAATTTGTGTTTTTTCGGGTTGCTGATTCAAAAAATGCCAACTGTGCTGCAAATAAGCCTTCAACGTAACAGGAGCATTACTGAGGTTACCTCCAATAGCTTGTCTAAAACTCAGTTCATTCTCAAAAATCTCTTGTTTGATATAATGTCTAATTCCTCTAGGGTTGGTATAATAAGTACCATAAAAACTTTCGCTAGGCCCTTTGTCATAATATTTATACCGATTGAGTTGGTAGGTAATTCTATGTTCAAAAGCATTAGTTGCCAACGTTTTTCCAGTAGCAGAATCTACAGAGGCGTTATACAAAAAATGTACATAACTAAGATCTGTATGTCGATTCTGTGCTTGTGCACTAGTTGTTCGGACAGGTACATTTACCAAAAAATCTTTAGCCCGACCATATACATTAGTATCCACTTCTACACCACCATTAATTTCGTTTTTGAGCGCATTGGTCAAAAAAGTAAAATAGCCTTGATAGCGTCTATTTTTAGTATTAGCCCTTACCGTTAATCCAAAATTCTGATTACGCACCTTTTGGTGAGCAAAAAAACCTTCATAGTTAATCAGATTGTAGTGCAAAGAAAAATAGACTAAATCAGGAATAAGCTGATGGGCAAACTCTGCTCGGATATAAGAGTTCTGCTGACCAACCTGAGAATAATACAAATCTGTGAAAGGTCGATTGCTCTCTATATTAAAATATCGAATATCTTCTCGACGCAATCGATTCATTTTGTATTGGTCCATACCGACCCTAAAACCCGCTTTGATCGAAGTTTTATAAATTGGCGAAAAATGAGGACTCCCCAAATTGCCCAAATCCCAATAGTCAGACTGATCACGCCAACTGGCATTGATCTTCTCAAAATTGCGTAACGTAGTGTCTATACGGTATTGTACAGTAGGTCTATCTATATAATAATAGTGTACCTGAGTAGTATCACCCAAAGGTTTGTTGCGTTCATCTTCTTTGTTTGTATCCTCTTGGGCTATCAAACCACCCAAAGCAACAAACAAGCATACCCAAGAAAATAGTATTTTGTATAACATAAGTACTAAGCAAATAACAAAAACTCAAAAACCCAAAATTAATTACTTTTTTAAGAAAGCTTTATAAGACTTCCGTTTTAAAGTAAAAAAATCATTTAACCCTATTTAGCTGAACACCTAAACTTAGGTTATCCGTTTCTTCGAATGAATGCCACTTAAACACATTAGACTAATTGTTGTCTAGTTTTTCAATATTTTATATTGGGTGATTTCAGAAGCGGTCATCCAATGTATATTACTAGCAGTAGCCGCATTGATGGTGAAATAGTAAAAGTCCTTAGCTTCTTGTGTAGTAAACCCTACAGATACATAATAATCGATATAAGGTTGATGTTTACTATCGCCTACTGGAAAATCCGTAGCTTCAGAGCTACCATCAGACCAAGAGTGCACACCAATTTTGGTATTACTTCCTATTGTTCTTTTGGTTCCTGCCAGAAAAAAATCTGTACCTCCCGATGCTATTAATCCATCATCAAGCAAATGTGTTTGAATACCTTGCTGATAAACTTTAGCAGACAGCTGCAAATTAATCTCATCATCAGAAGAACCATCACACTCCACTATATTAACCAAATTAATATTGGGGTAGCTCTCTAACAGCTCATTAAAATTATCAAGAGATTTACTATTTATAGTTCCCTCCATTTCTATAGTCAGATCATTATCCAATACTTTAAAAATACCAAATTGTCGACTTTCTGGCTTATCACAGGTCATAAAACCAATAGAAACTAAAATTAACAGTCCAATACCATAAAATTGATTCTTCATAACAAGTCTATTTTTTAATATGTAAAAATAAAAAGCACATACTTTAGCAATCGCCTATTATAGCAATGACTAAAGCATGTGCTTCAAAACACAGTTTCTCCTGACAATACTCTCTATTTTCTTCTTCAGTGTTAGAGTATTATCGCAATTTGTATTTTTCTAAATCTTCAAATTTTATACCAAGTACAGTAAGTCTAAGGATTCTCTAGCACAGTCACATCACCCAAAAACAACTCCCAGATTTCCTGTTCCTGCTTTCCAAATTTCTTCTTTATTCGTTTCAACACAATACCCACTTCCAGCTCCTTATATGGACTAACCCCTTGCACTTTATCATTCTTCTTAAGCTCTAAAGTCTGTTTAGCTACCAATCTACCGACATAGCCTTCTCCAGTTCGAGTCA
The DNA here is from genome assembly GCA_024222455.1 of Aureispira sp. Taxonomy (GTDB): domain Bacteria; phylum Bacteroidota; class Bacteroidia; order Chitinophagales; family Saprospiraceae; genus JAAEPD01. The sequence goes on along the minus strand of JAAEPD010000087.1, from coordinate 78,266 downwards.
AGGGAACAGCTGTTTTAATATCCACTACAGATACTGTAAGAGTTGTTCCATCCAAATCTTGCAAAGCCCTAATAAATGCAGTCAAACTGTGCTCTTTCATCTTCTTGCCCGAAAACCAATGCGATTTGATCACAATCCGCTCATTCACAAAAAGCGCTTTAGTCAAACCAGCAGCATGTGTCCTCAACTCCTTACCATATTCTTCATTAGCCAACAGATTGACATAATCCACAAAATCTTTTACCTTCTGTTTAGCTCTACATTCAAAAGCATCTAGGTTTTTTTGTTGCAAGCGAGTATTCTCAAAATCTCGCTTCACCTCATAACCATAAGCCCCTTTATAAGAAGAGTTATTATTAGTATTATAGCTTGCATTCTGCCCTCTTGAACTCAAGTTCAAGCCAAGACAGAATATTATTATATATATAATTCGTAATTTATAATTCATAGTTGAATTCTTTAGTCTGTTTGTCTAAATCGAATATCCTGCATCAATCCATTTCGGCTATAATGCGTTTCTAAAATCTCTATTTTGCCCAAACTCCCAATAGGCATAGTCAATTTATTGATAAACTCCTCTTTGTTATACAACTCCATCCCTAAATTATTAGCATCATAAACCTGTACTATTCGAGCATCAGGAGCAATCATTTTAGAGAGTTGCATTCTACGTTTTTTCCAATCTTTTATTTTAGTTTTAGAAAAAAGGTGCAACATTAGCGCATAATCATCTTTCTTCAACTCTATCGTTTCAGCACCTGCAATGCTTTTTAACTGTCTTACTATAGTATCTGACTTATAATATAAACCTCCAACTACCAACTGCACCGTTTCATCCGAAACCTCCAACTCTATACAACCTGCCGAATCACAATCCAAGATCAAAGGGCTTTCCTCTTTTTTCAACCATTGTATCCGAAGTATTTTACTCTTTATGGCAGATTGATCATCAGCATCTACAAAACAAAATCGATACTTACTTGGTGAATTAGCTACCATTTGCATTGCCCCAAAAAATATAATAAGTAGAGTACCTATACTAGCTGCTGTCCCCAACAACCACATCCAAGACTTAGTTTTAGTTTCTTCTTCATCTTTGGGCTGCTCTATAATAGTTGTGTCTATCAAGGATAAGTTTTCAGTAAGAAGAATATCCTCTTCTGCACTATCATTGTCAGATATAGTTGAATATTCAGTAATCTCCTGCTTTACCCCTTCATTCAACATCAAACTTTCAACATTCAACTCCTTAAAACTATTCCAATTATCATACCCGACATAAACAGACAGTAGATTCAGAATATCTACACGAGGCAATTTTTTATTCTCTTGTGTTTTAATATGAGTATAAAACCATTTTTCACTCACATGTCCACCAACCTGTTGCATCAAATCTTGCTGAAAGGATTTTATCTGTTTCCCTTTCCAGTCTTCTATGGCATCTGTACAATCTTCAAATCGATCTCGGAAAACTTCCTCCACCAATTGTTTGAGTTTCCTCAAAGCAAACAAATCTTTTTTATCCATATCTAATCATGAAGTTGAGAGCTCGCTGAGTTTCTAAAATTCCTACTAAAATTTAAAAACCATCAAATCTATATGTTTGATCAAACATCAATCATCTTCGATTTATCAACTCACTACATAAAGTTCTAAAAATCCAATAACTATATCCAATAATAGGTTTGTAAAACACAGTGTACAAATTGTAAAACACTTTACAAAGCCCTTTACAAAGGAATTTCTTTACATCTTGCCAAAACTGCTCTAGGTTTGAAGTATCAAGCACAAGGACAATCTACAAGTTGTCCAATTTCGTAAAGACAGCTTGCAAGCTGTCTCAACTAAAAACTATAATATAATGAAAAACCTAGTAGTATTAACCTGTATGTTCATTGCTTACCTCCCCTCTATTTTTGCTCAGCAAGGATACTCCTCTGCCTCAGTAGGCATGACAAAAGCCAAAGAAATCATACCTCAACCTTCTGAAATTATAGTAGAAGAATACATCAATTATCATACACACAACATCCCTTTACCTAGCAAAAATAAAGCCGTAAATCTAGATTTAAGTTGGACAAGAGGAAAGCCTTTTACTAATGATCCTGTACTTCAAGTAGGTCTAACAACAGCCAATTTAGAACTACACGAAATTCCACCTATCAATGTTTCTTTGGTAATAGATAGAAGTGGTTCCATGAGTGGCGATAGAATAAAACACACCAAACAAGCATGCAAAGAGTTTGTCCAAAGGCTACGTAGTCAAGATGTTATTTCTATTGTTTTATTCAGTAATGGTGTTGAAGTACTTATTCCTTCCCAAAAAGTAGGCAACAACAATGCTCAATTACTACAAAAAATACAAGAAATACAAGTTGGAGGAGGCACTAACCTCAACAGTGGTTTACTAAAAGGTTATGAGCAAGTAACCCAAAATTATCAAAACCAATCCGCCAATAGAGTAATTATGCTCACTGATGCATTGACCAATACAGGACAAATCGATCCTAGCACTATTGTTAAAAACTCTACCAACTACAAAGAAGATTACCAGATTGATATTGCAGTTATTGGTGTTGGAGTTAATTTCAATAATGCTCTCTCTCGTCAGTTGACTTCTAGCAATAAAAGTTCTATTCATTTTATCAATGATGCTGCCGATATCAAAAAAGTATTCATAGATGAGCTAGAAAGTCTAATGTCTCCTGTAGCTAAAGATGTTAAATTAGAATTGGTGGTTGGTGATGGTTTAGCTATCCAGCAACTTTATGGCTATCAGGCTGATGCTAGTAATAACACTTTTTCCTTAGAGTTAGACAATATCAATAATGGTCTTACACAAGTACTCTTAGCTACTTTCAAAAACGATGGTTACAATAAATCTAGAAAAGTCAGAGCCAAGCTACATTTTTATAATATCCAGACAAAGCAACAAGAAACGATAGAAAAAGTTATTGAGCTGCCACAAACCTACTATCACAACATTTCGAAAAAAGATACTGAAGTACTCAAAAACTTCACTATCGCACAAATGGCACAAACACTCAAAGAAGCTTCTATAAAATACCATACTGATGGCAAACCGCAAGAAGCTCAAAAACAAATAGATCAGGTTCTAAACACAGTGACCCTTACTTATAATCTAAACAAAGAGAAAGACATCAAATTCATCTACGACTTGCTTGCTAAGTACAGACAGCAGTTGCTTAGTTACAATAAGTAACAGTCCTTTTGTAGTTGATGTTTTTGCTTAATAATGAGTAGAAATTCCCCTAGCCCCCTTTACAAGGGGGAATACAGGATATATTGATTTTACACAGTGTAAATTCCCTCTTCTAAAGGGGGCTAGGGGAATTTTTCAACAGTAAGTAATTTTTTATAACCCTGTATCTTATAAATAGCGTTAACCCTAAATCTTATTTTCACAATGACTCGAACAACCTTATATCTAATCATTCTTGCTATGCTGACACAATGCCAAATTGTTGCCCAACCAGGTGCTTTAGGTCCTTCTTTGGAGTTCAATTTTAGACTCATATATAATGGAGTGCCTGTGACTAATATGGCAGACTATAAGATTTGGACAGAATGTAACAAGGACGAGTTTCAAGACTGTTTGGTTAGTTATCAATCGCCTAGTTATTACAAATCTAGTTGGACTAAGTTGTCTTTTGAGTTAGAAGATCACACACCATTCCCCTATACTATCTTTATCAGCTATAAGGGCCAAGATACTATGAAAATAACACCTGTAAACAATTATGGAGTAGAGTCCTTTTTTAAACCTGATTATGACTATAAAGGTCAAAAACACACTCCGATAGAGTTCACCAAAGGAGAATTTATACTCCCATTACATACATATACCTATCAACTAGTTTGGGAAAAATTTCAACCTCAGCAGGATAGCTTTGGGCATATTCTAATCGAAAAACACATTGCTTGCATACACACTACTGGAGATACAGTCTTAACTTCAAGAAGTGTATATTCTCCAGATTTTAGATTATTGAGATACGAATCCTTTTATAATCAAGGGCAAAAAAAACAGACGATTGATAATATTAATCGATGTGCTGTTTATTGGCACTTAAACAAAATTCCGAGGAAATTATATGTTTATAATGAGGAGTTTTTGCAAACAGACCAAGAAGGAAAGCCCTTAAAACATTCTAGATATAATGGAATTCGCTTCAAAAGTCAACTAATAGACAGCAGTACAATTATTCCTCCTAATTACAGAGCAGATTTATTTCCTGCACACCCTAAGATAGATCCTATGTCAGGCGGATTTTTAAGCTATCAAGACATGATTAGTTACAAGAGTAGCTTCATTGCAAACAAAGGTGCTGGACTTGTTTATGCTATTGCAACTAATAAGGCTAGCCAAACTACCATCAATAAATTTGAACAAAAGCTTCAATCCTTAATTCAAGGCCAAAAGTTGCTAACGCTTTGGCACAATTGGATAAACTATACACTCCAGTATAATAACCTTTCTTCTATTTATACAACAAAGGAGATCTTAGTAAAAAAATCTGAGATGCTCAATAATCAAATACAATACAGTAGACAACAATTCGAAAAAATATTACAAAAAGAATCCTTCGAAACTTTATTCAAAATTCATCATTCAATATTTAAATAAAACATCATGAAAAACATCATTTTAAGCCTTCTAGTTATTCTAACTAGCTACACAGCTTCCACAGCACAAGCCTCTGGAAACATCAATTACTCGAACAACAATGCTGCGGCCAACAGAGCCAATGGCAATTATAATTATGGCACTACTACTGTTATCAACAACGCCTTTTCGAAAGCTCGTTGGGTCGATAACAACACGCTAGTTATAGATGTGGATGCTATTTCCAATAAAAAAGCAGATACCTACTTAGCCATATTTAATGTGCAGCAAATGGGCAAAACTGCCGAAGAAGCAGACCAGTTGCTCAACGAACGTTATGATAAATTCATGGCGGAAGCCAAACGATTAGGTATCGACAAGAAAGAAATCTATATGGATATGATCTCTTTTGTGCCTATTTACGAATATGAGGTAGAAAAAAAGGTGTTCAAAAAGAACTATGTAGAAAAACCAAAAGGATTCGAAATTCAACAAAATATCCATGTTCGTTTCAAAGATGGAAACCTAATTTCTAAACTAGTGACCGCAGCAGCAAAAAGCGAAATCTATGACCTAGTTAAGGTCGATTATTTTGTAGATAACACACATGAAGTTTTTCAAGATTTGCGCACAAAAGCAGTTGCTTATATCAACAAAGGTGTTAGCACATTTGAGGGATTAGATATCCAGTTGGACAGTGTCTATAGAATGGTGACCGAAAATCAAGGAATGGCTTTTCCTATAGAGCGTTATACCAACTATCAAGCATTTTGCAGCTCTTCTATCGACAAGAAAAATGTAACTACTGCTCGCAAACCAACTACTATGTACTACGAAAAGATCCCTTACAATCAATTTGAGATTGTAGAAGGTGCCGATATGTTAGAACCATCTGTGCAGTTCACTTACAATTTACAAATCCGATTCATGATCAATCGTCCATTGTATCCGAAGGCAAACCCAACTAAAGTAGTCACCAAAACCGTAAATACCAAAGACCTAATTTGGTTGACACCTGATGGCAAGCTGCAACAAGTACCTGTGCAATAAAAACTAGATTTGGAAGTAACAGGTAATAGATAAGAGACTGTAAAATTTCGCCTCAAAATCTATTACCTGCTACCTACTATCTATTACCTAAAAACTTACCATTCTAAAGAAAAAGTATCTCCAACTTTATATTCTTTAGTACTGGCTTTCCCTCCATAGCTCTTGTCCCAATACATCACCTCTAATATCATTGTTGTGCCCTCTATAGATTTTACTTTCACCACTGCTTCTGCAAAAGCACGAGCTTTATCATCTCTACAAGTTTTTAGATTTACGGCAGTACCTACTTTTATATCAGGCGTATAATTTTTTCGGCCAAAAGCCTTACAAGTTCCTTCTTCCTTCACCAAAGTTGCCTTAATCGTGTAGGTATCTTCACTCTGTGAGAGCATTACAGCATTCAACTGCTGTTTTTCGGAAGTTGTAACCAAGATATCAGAGCAATACTTATTTTTCCAATCACGCTTATACAAATCCCTAGGGTCATCTATCTTTTGGAGTTCTTCCAAACAGATACAAGCCTTCTTTTTTATACTCAACTTTTCTTTATCAGAATAGCCCCGAGCATCAATCATCTTATCATAAATCTTCAGTTTTTCCTTATGGATATAAATATTATCCTTTGTGCCCAAACCAACACCTAACAAATGATCAAAATCCGCTATAGCCTTATTCGGTTGATATGACCAATTATAACACTCTGCTCTATAAAAATAAGCATTAGCAGCACCTTTAGCTGAAGTTTCAATAGCCGTAGTATAATCAGCTATGGCATCTTCATACCTAGAATTTTGTTGATAAATTCGTCCTCTCAAATAATAACAATCCATACACTTAGAATCTTTGGCTATCTGCTTAGTAGCCTCCTCTATCGCCTCAAAATCTTTTCGCTCCTTATAAAGCCTTTTTATTTTATCCAAACCACTATCGGTATGGGTAGTGTTAGTTGTCGAAGATTTGTCCTTATCCTTAGTGCCACTGCCCCACTCTATTCTGATCTGATCGCCAGGTTTAGTCATTGGTCTACGCACACCGTTTTCTACCATTGTAGATCGGTATCTAGTCACCTGCATTTTTACTTTGCTGCCATCCACACTTAGTATAGTAGCTTCAGCCAAACCATGTGTTCCTTCCATATTCCCAAATTTGAATAATTTGACAACATTGACTGGAGTATTTTTAGCAGGAGCAGTCCCACTCGTTAGTTTGACAACCAATACACTATCTTTGGTATAATAACTCAAAGTACCTTTAGCAACTTGTGCATACATTGATACTGTAGCAAACAGCATTAAACAAATCAAGCTCATTAATTTTTGCATATTCATTTGTGTTTTAGGGTAAAAATTTCAGTCTAAAGAATAATCTATTACTAGTTTTTTTTCAAAAAAAACAAGCCAATAGTCTCAAAAAACATGTTAATGAACTCTAAATTGAGGTAGATGATTCTAAAAAAGCCTCCATCATCTTGATATACTTATCCTGATACCTTTGTTCAATACTATGTCCAGCTCCTTCTATTATTTTTAATTGTGCATTTGGAAATAAGTTTAAATACTCCTGTGTATATCCCCACTTTTGATTATCACATTGCCCTCTCAAAATCAATAGAAGTACTTTGCTGTCTTTTATTTTAGCTCTTTTATTTTCTACCTCCCAAAAACTCTGCACAGTCATTACATGAGAATAATATCCTCCCCCTCCCCTATACTCTACTACTCCAGAACCATCACATGTAGTTGATTTACTCAATTGCGAATTTAGATAAGTAAAAAAATCATCCGCTTCTTTATCTGAGGCTAGTTTCGTCTCCAATATTGTTGCCCAAAAACGTATTAGCTTAGCTCTTAAGTTATAAGCTTTTTCATTTCCTTCTTTATTAGAATACTTAGGAGTTATCAAACTTAGACTATCAGGAGGGTTTAGCTGTCCTATTTTCCTATTCATTGGTAAAATTGGTCCAGGTCCAGAGCAAATTATTTTTTCTACGATTGCTGCATTATCCGCAAAAAAATCAATTGCTAACATTGTGCCCCAAGAATGGCCAAACAAAATTATTTTTTCTGTGCCAATGGCTTCTACTATTAAAGCTAAATCCTCCTTATGTCTACTTACTGAATACTCACTTACATCTTCTAATCTATTAGAATGTCCACTTCCAACTTGGTCATACAAATAAACATCAAAACCTTTTGCTGCTATAGGTTTTAATAAGTCAATCGTTTCATCTGAAACCATTCCTCCAGGCCCTCCATGTAAGTAGATTATAGGAGGTTTATTTCCAGAGGGAGTCCCTTTCAGTAAGGTATAACCTATTTTAGAACCATTTTGCAATTCCCAATATTTAGTATTAGGCCTTTTCTCAAATGCTAATACATCATATTTTTGAGGATAAAATAATACATACAGTAATATTCCTCCCCCCAGCAATAATGAATATTTGACTATTGATTTAATCATAAAAAAGTTATTTAGCTATAAATGCTAAAACTTTTAAAAGTAACAATTAAACTAAATTAAATAGGCCTACCTATTCAATATTCTCAACTACTATAAGACACAACAATATCAGATCTTGCCCCTAAAAGCGAGTGAGAACATGCAAACTCTCAACATTTTTCTTAATTTTAATAAACTTCCTAATGAAGTTTTTCTAACTGAGTATATTTTTAATTGAAAATGCACTAGGTTATCAATCTATCTATAAGACATTATTCCCCTAGCAAGAATCAACCAATACTATGTTTAGATTATTTAGCGAATCCAATGATATACCTGTAGCCGAAATAAAAAACGGTCAACATTTAGATAGAGCCAAAGCTACTAAGGCCAAAGCTTTTTTCAGTAGCTTTTTGTATCAGTCAAGCCCAGATTTATGGGCTGCATTTTATGTAGACGAACAGTATGTTTATTGGGGTAAACCTCAAAAAAAACAACTAACCCCTTCTTTGTTTAATAAGACGGCTATTAGTGAGATTCAATCCAAAATTGTAAAACACGACTCTAGCAAAAAGGATGGGCTAAAAGAAAGAGCTGCTGCTTGGCTTTATAAAAAATATGACTTACTCGATGGAGCACGCTATCAGACAGCTTTTGAAGAAAAGTTTAGTCTGGAGTTTGATAATCTAAACTTACACCTTCTTATCCCAAGTGAATTAAATATTACACCTGTAGTCCCTAATCCAGAAACACGCAAATACCAAACTGTTTTTAAAGCTATCTTTGACCTAAACACCTTAGAGTTGCTAAAAGTAGAAGAACTTCCAACTCAATCTTAATTTTAAATTATACCTGTATATGTTTTCATTATTTGGTCCACCTAAAAAAATTCCTGTGGATGCCATAAAAAAAGGTAAATACTTAGATTTGGCCAAAGAACTTAACGTAACTCAGTTTTTTAAAACCCGAATGAAAAACAGGATGCGAAAGACCTTAGTCGGTTCTTGGCATATTCTTCTAGAAACAGACTCTATGGTCTATTTGGCTTACCCAACACCAAAAAAGGGTTTTAGTAGCAAAAAAATTGTGCAACATCACCACTTTTTCAAAACGGACAAACAAGAGTTAGTTAAACAATTTTCGCAATACAAAACATTACAAGGTTACCAACTGAAAGAACTTCTTCGAGATAAACTTAATTATCATTTTAGACAAAAGTATGCACCTCTAAATCCAATTATAGAACTACGTCGTTGGAAAGCAATATTGGAGAAAAACATCATATCATCTTGGGTAGAAGTTTTTATTAAAATAAAAGAAGGCGCCCCTATTGAAGAGACTTACAAACTAAGTTTCACTAACAAAGAGCTAGAGTTAATTGAGATCGAAAAGCTCCCAAATGATAGTATTTCTTGGATAGAATATAACAAGTAATCGCATTTTTTTCTTAAACCAATAACCTATTAATTAATTTTATATGTTTTCTTTATTTGGTCCACCTAAAAAAATCCCTGTTCATGTCATCAAAAAAGGCAAGTATCTAGATTTAGCGAAGGAGGCTAGTGCCCAACGTTTTTTTAAGATGCGCATGAAAAATCGAATTAGAAAGGCATTAGTTGGTGCTTGGTATATCTTGCACGAAACTAATGATTATGTATACTGGGGACGACCAATTTTCAAGAGAGCCTTTAGTGACACCCGAATTATACCCCATGAGGAGTTTTATAAGACATCGATACAAGAGTTAAGAGAACAGTTTCCTCAATACAAAAAATTAGATGGTCCAAAACTAAAAACAACTATACTAACCTTTCTTGCTCATCATATACGACAAGAGCTTGCTCCTGAAATACCTCATACCTATATTAGTCGGTGGAAAGCAACTTTGCAGGATAAAACTTTTAGCATTCGAGCAGAGGCTAACATTAGAATAGCTAAACAACAACCTAAAGAAAAAAACTATCATTTAGCACTAGATAAAAATAGCCTTGAACTACTTCATATCGACGAAGTTTCAGAAAATGATATGCCTTGGATTGAATTTAATCAATAAACTATATCTCCAATTCTTTATTTACCATGAAGTTGCTAACCTTCTTTTCTATTCTTCTTTTTTGTTGGCATACAACTTATCTTCAAGCCCAAATCAAAGGTATTGAAACAGCTTATCAAGCAGGATATAGTATCCCTACACACCCATTGTTCCCAAGTATACAAACGCCCTCCCATAGTGCTGAACTTAGTTATTGGTTCAAGACAGGAACCAAATGCCTATGGCATAAGCTCTATAAATACCCTGAAATTCATTTTTCGGCCACCTTTCAAACTTTAGGTAACGATAAAATACTTGGCCATGCAATAGGAGTCATACCTAACATGAGTTTCAATATTTACAAAAAAAAACGATTTGATATACAGGCTCGGATAGGTTGGGGACTTGCCTATATTACTAAATACTATGACAACTTTACTAATCCTCAAAACATAGCATTAGGCTCCAATATCAATGCCTATGCTCGTGCTCATATACATTTCAGATATAAGATACTCAACAACCTTAGGTTGGGTTTAGGTTTAGGTATTTCGCACTACTCCAATGGAGGTTTCTCCAACCCTAATTTGGGTGTTAATATAGCTGGAGGGCAGATTGGATTACAATATATTTTTAGTCACCCTACTCCTATGCCTATAGCAACTACCGATTCTACCACAGCACTTCCTACATTGCCTAAAGGTCATAAAACCTTTCGCCCTTATTTAAGTATAGGATTGGGTTTTACAGAAAAAGGGTTTAAAGGACCTAAATATCCTACATATGTAGCATCCGCAGGTGTTTCTAGGTTATTTGGACGTATCAGTAAGGTTAGTGCTGGAATTGAGTATGTAATCAACATGGCACAATATGAATTTCATAAGCACAACAGCAATGAAGAAATCGCCCTATCTCAAGTTCATAGGTTTTCTGTATTTTTTAGCCATGAACTATTATTTGGAAATTTTGGATTCTATACAGGAGGAGGAGTTTACCTCAACAAGCACCTTTCTCAACGTAGTATTATAACCGCTAAAATTGGCTTTAACTTTTATTTGCATAATTATTTCAAAAGAGTGAAGCATCAACTTTGGGCTGGGTTTCATGTACGCACCTATTTTGGAGAAGCAGAGTTTATAGAATTTGTACTAGGTTATAATTGGTAAACACCATCATGCCTAATTCTTGCATCCTTAAGAGTAGGGCAAACGCATCTAAACTTCTAAGAGAAATTTAGATGCGTTTGCCCGATCCTTAGGAGTACATAAACTTACTCATAGTGATATTATCTCAAAAACTCAGATACTTTTTTAGTTATACCCTTACCCTTTTTGGCATTATGGCGCTGTTGGGTTTAGTTCTTTATGTCTGCTTAACATTTCTAGCTGATGCTAATTTTCTGAGGGGTTTTGAAGAAAACATCTACCATATCAAAAAGCATGTTATTGTCTACGCCTTGATTATTGCAGCTATCTATGCCCTTTTTGTGAGCAGCCATGTTTTTGTCTTATCTTGGGTACAAAACAAAGTATATCGATGGATAGCATCTATTTCCATTCTTGTTATAGGCACGCCTATTGGAATATTTTCTTGCTTACTTTATCTCAAATATAATAGATATTTACTCCTTATGGAGCGAATAGAGCCAGACTCGGCAAGAGCTATTTTAATGCGAGATCAAGCTTTTGAATTTACCCTAAAATGGAGCACTAGTGGTTTTAAGGATGAACTAAGAATCTTACGAGATTTTTTCCCATTCAATATTATTATATACAGCATAATACTTCTAATAACTTATTATTTATTGACTAGAATAGCCAACTTAACAGCTCTTTATAAACCTGATGGCACCGAACATTTAGTAGATTTAACCAATGACTGATATAACTCTTAAAAATCGACTAGGCTACTTTTTGGTCACCTTCACTATTGTATTAGGTAGCTTGACCACTGTAGGCTATTTGCTAACCTTAGCTTTCGGCGAAAAGTTAGTAAACGAGGCTGAAGGCGCCTTTGGTATTCCTATCAAACTATTGCTTTTAGTACTCTCTCCTTATGCATTTATGGTAGCCTCTAGGGCATTCAAAACACAACCCAATCTCAATAAACTATCATTCACTCTTGAACTGGTTAGTACATTATCTATCAGTATTGCTTTAGCATTATTATTAGGTGCTAGATGGTATTATTATGCATTATTAGAGGCTTATATGATGCCATCTTTGGAAATATCTGTTTGGGGCCGAGTATTCGATACATTTCCCAAAAGTTTAGAGGTTCTATTACAATCTTTTCCTCTCAATCTACTTTCTATTTTGTTAGGTTTGGGGCTAACTACTTTTATATTCAAACAATTAGACAAGCGATTATTCTCCAATCCTATTCAAACTCCCCCCAATAAGTATGCTCCTTTATTTCCAATACACTTTTTTATAGCCTTGTTCAGTAGTCTTTTTTTACTTGGGGTGGTTATGAGATGGGGATTTCTAGCGCTTGACCAAAGTTCATTTATAACAGCAAGTCCTGACGAAAGTTTTGTAGAGGAAAAACCTCATAGCTATATCGCTGTAGTACTGCTTCCCTACTGTTTAGCAATGTCTATTTTTGCCATTTTCCCTAAACTCATAAAAAATAAAACACAGCATTACGTAAGTATCTTTAGCATACTCCTTTTTGCTGTTATTTGTGGAGTATTTTTTAGTTCTAGTCTTTGGTTTTATCATCAGTTTTTAGACCTACAAGATATTATTTCGAATCTAGATATAGCTAGAATATCAACAGAAGATGGATTACCAGTTGATCCACCTATAGAGCCTATTAACTATGGTGCTGTATTCTATAATGGTCTAATGGAAACGCCCAAGGGCCTACTTCAGCTATTTCTATCCTTCCCTTTTAACCTTTTAGCATTAACTATAGTCATTCCATTGAGCCAACTGATAATCAGACAACTACAAACTAATATTCAACTAGCTGATACCGATGATAATTCAATACACCTGATTAATGATGAAGACTAAGCATTACTAGTTTTATTCTGAAACTTTGCTTGCTCTCTAGTTATGAATTCCTTTAGTGAAGTTGGTTCTTGGCCTGTTATTTCTTCAAAAGCTTTGGAAACATTAGGTTCTTTCTGGAATCTTGGCAAAAAATGCAGCATAATCATCACCAAAATTAAGCCTTTAGGCATAGCCATTTTTTTCTTGTATCTATAAAAACAGATGGGATTCATATTTTTATACTCAATCTTATCTTCCACAACAGCATTAATAAATCTTGCTACAGCTTCAAAATTTTTATTTTCATGGCAAGTTACCTCAAAAGCTTGATTTTTGTATTGCTCAAATTCTGTAAGCATCAAAGCGGTAAACAGACCAATATCTCCTACATCTACCCAATTAAACTTAGCTTTACCAGCAGGTAAAATAATCTTACGTTTCTCTTGAATATCTTGAAGTAGTGTAGTAGTCAGATTTTGCATAAAATAACTGGGGCGCACAAATATATAATCTAGCCCACTAGCAATAAGCAGTTTTTCTATTTTATGATGTGGAATGATTTTACTCTTTTCAACACCTTGTACTGATAAAAAAACGACTTGCTTAATCTTAGCTCCTACCAAATAGTTAATCAAAGGTTCAAAAACTCGATTGACATCAGAAATATGTGGAGGACGCAGCAAAAAGACAACATCTATCTGCTCAAAAGCATTGTTAAAGCTATCTTGATTTTCAAAATCAAAAGCTACAAAATCTATTTGCCCAACATATACTGACAATTGATTTTTCGCTTTATCTACATTCCGAACGGCTGCAATAATCTTATTATCCCCATTCTCTTTTACTAAAGAATGGAGAACAGCCTACCCTATATTTCCGGTAGCTCCTGTGACTAAAATTCGTTTCATTGCCTAAGCAAAAAACGACTTAACAGCCTCTACCACATAAGCCAATTGCTCCTCATCTATATTAGGACTAATTGGTAAGGAAATAACTGTTTTACACAACTGCTCTGTCACAGGGAAAGAAGGTGTAGCCGCTCGTGTAATATCTTTGAATGCATCTTGCTCATACAATGGTAATGGATAATAAATCATGCTTGGCACTGACTTTTCGGCCAAATAAGCTTTGAGTTCATCACGTTTACCTGCAGGAACTTGAAGTGTGTATTGATGGAATACATGTGTAGAATTGTGCTGACGTACTGGTGTCTGAATCATATCCATATCAGCAAAAGCAGCATCATAATAAGCCGCTACTTTTTGGCGTCCAGCAGCATAATCATCCAAATATTTAAGTTTTACATCCAAGATAGCTGCTTGGAGAGCATCTAAACGAGAATTAACACCAATGCAATCATGGTAATATCTACGACTTTGACCATGGTTGGCTACCAACTTAAGCTTTCTAGCAATTTCATCATCGTTACTAAACATAGCACCTCCATCACCATAAGCACCTAAGTTCTTGGCAGGATAAAAAGAAGTAGTTCCAGCATCACCTATGCAACCTGCACTTTGCACACTACCATCACTAAAAGTATATTTAGCTCCAATTGCTTGAGCATTATCTTCTATTACATACAAGTTATATTTTTTGGCTAGGGCCATAATCGGCTCCATATCTGCACTCTGCCCAAATAAATGAACAGGAACAATAGCTTTTGTTTTTTCGCTAATAGCAGGTTCTATCAACTCTGCTGTTACGTTGAATGTATCTTTATCTACATCCACCATCACAGGCACCAATCCTAACAAGCCTATCACTTCGGCAGTCGCTACATAAGTAAATGTAGGTACTATAACCTCATCGCCAGGTTTTAGATCCAAAGCCATCATAGCTATCTGCAATGCATCCGTTCCATTAGCACAAGGAATAACATGTTTCACATCTAGGTATTTTTCCATATTTGCTTTAAAAGCATTGACCTTAGGGCCATTGATAAAAATTCCAGAGGTAATAGCATCTTGTATAGCGGTATCTATTTCTGTTTTGATAGCTTGATACTGAGCTTTGAGGTCAACCATTTGGATAGGACGCATAATTGTAGCTTATATGTTGTTTATTAGATATAATTCTAAACCAACATCAAAAATATTATTTTTCTACATAACCCAAAAGGATTTATAGAGGAACGTTTATTAAATAAAACAGAATAGATCAAACCACTCCCCAATAGATCTACCCTCTTTACTAACACCTAACCTTTCACAGATCAAAAATCAGGTAAAGTTAAGGCGTTAGGTAAAACATTAGGCTAAAGTTTTACTTACTGTAGGGAAAATCCCCCTAGCCCCCTTTAAAAGGGGGATTTTATATACATAATGCATACTGTATTCCCCCTTTTTAAGGGGGCTAGGGGGATTTTCATTAGTTATTCAAACCCAACATTTTAGCATAAAGCTAGATTGCCCAAGCAATATATTCAGTATAGCTCAAGTATTGCCAGATAAAATGCTAGAAAACAAAAACTCTAGCAAAAAAAAAGTTAACAATATTTCTTTTCAAAAACCCAAATATTTCAAGTACAAAAGGTCAGTTTAAAGGCCTAAAAACCAATATTTCACTCCCCTTTTTTAGCTTATTTTAGAGCAATTTTATTTTTTATTTTTGAAGATGCAAAGTTATTATGAACCCTAAATAATTTGTTTTACTTTTGCCAGCACTAGCAAATGGACCTATTATACACAACCTAAACCAAAAACCACAACCCCTTGAAAAACAAAGAATTAAAAAACAAACAATAAGTTATAAAACTTAAAGTAAAATATAATATAATGGGAAAAGTACTAGAGTATTTTAATGGCGATGATCTAGCAGCCAATGTATGGAAAAGTAAATATATGGCTGAGGGAGAAATTACTCCTGACTGTATGCATAAAAGATTGGCTAAAGAGTTTTTTAGAGTAGATGAGCAATATCAAAAATCCGAAAGCAAATTAAGCAAAACGGAGAGCAAATGGCAAGAACAATCTAACTATGGCCAGTCTAGAAAACCACTAACAGAACAAGCTATTTATGAGTATTTCAAAAACTTTGAATACATAATACCTCAAGGTAGTATTATGGCTCAATTGGGTGTAGGCTCTATAGGATCATTATCCAACTGTTTTGTGATCGGACAACCTCATGATTCTTTTGGTGGCATCTTCCAAAAAGATGAAGAAATGGCCCAATTGATGAAAAGAAGAGGTGGTGTTGGTTTAGACCTTTCTACCCTAGCACCTCAAGGCAGAAAAGTAAGTAATGCTGCTAAAAGTTCTACAGGAGCAGTTTCTTTTATGTCTAAATATTCTGAAACAACTCGAAAAGTTGCTCAAGGTGGACGAAGAGGGGCGTTGATGCTCAGTATGGAAGTCAACCATCCTGATATTATGCAGTTTATCACGATCAAAAGAGATTTAACTAAGGTAACAGGAGCCAATATTTCTATTAAACTCAACAATGAGTTTATGAAAGCGGTGGAAAATAACGAGGATTATATCTTAGGTTTCCCTTGTACGATAGAAGCTACCAAGCTTTATAAAGAAGGCAAATTTGAGCTTACTGATTATGAGGTGTTACATACATTTGGAGAAGCAGAAATTGAGCAATTAGGTGGGCTAAAGTATGCTAGAAAGATTAAAGCTAAAAAGTATTGGGCTGAGATTATAAAATCAGCACATGCTTCTGCTGAGCCTGGTCTAATGTTTTGGAATGCTATGGTAGACTATGCTCCTGATGGTGTTTATCCACAATATAGACCAGTAACAACCAACCCTTGTTCGGAAATAGGGATGCAGCCTTATGATGCTTGTAGACTGATTGCTGTCAACTTATTTGCCTTTATAGACAATCCTTTCACAAAGAAAGCTAGCTTCAATTTCCAGAAGTTTTATGAAGTAAACTACGAATCAATGAGACTGAGTGATGATCTTGTTGATTTAGAATTAGAGCAAATTGAGAAGATTCTCGAAAAGATACACAATGACCCAGAGCCTTTAGAAGTCAAGCAAAGAGAATTGAATCTATGGCTAAAAGTAAAGGCCGCTGCTAGCTCTTCGAGAAGAACAGGTTTAGGTTTTACAGCATTAGGAGATACTTTGGCTGCCTTAGGTTTCAAATACGATTCTGATGAATCCTTGAAGCTTATTGATGAGATTATGGCTACCAAAATGCGTTCAGAACTAGATTGTACTATAGATTTAGCACTTACAAGAGGGAGTTTTACTGATTTTGATAGCAAGATGGAGTTTATAGGTGATGCAGAAGGAGGCCAAAATCCTTTTTATCAACATCTAGTAGAAAAATTCCCTAGTCAAGCTAAAAAAATAAGCCAATATGGGAGAAGAAATGTATCTTTCTCTACCGTAGCGCCTACAGGTAGTGTATCACTTCTAGCTCAGGTTACATCAGGTGTAGAACCTTTGTTCATGCCTTATTACACTAGAAGAAAGAAAGTGAATGCCAACGAAGATGTAAAAGTTGATTTTGTAGATGATAATGGCGATTCTTGGCAAGAATTTAATGTAGTTCATCCTAAGTTTCAAGCATGGATTGCTGCAAATGCAAAAAATTGGGACCCAGAAAATCCAGAGAATTCTAAAGAGTTTTTGCAAGAACAATTTGAACGTTCACCTTGGTTTGAGTCTACCGCTAATGATATAGATTGGATAAAAAGAGTAGAAATACAAAGCATTATTCAAAAATACATTAGTCACAGTATATCTTCTACCATCAACCTACCTAAAGATGTGAGTCTAGCAGAGGTTGATAAAATATACATGCAGGCTTGGAAAAAGAACTTGAAAGGGATTACGGTCTATAGAGATGGTTCTAGAAGCGGGGTTTTGGTATCTGACACTACCGATAAGTCTAAATTCGCTTCTAATGATGCTCCTAAAAGACCTAAAACACTAGAGTGTGAAGTACATAACACGGTAGTAAAAGGAGTAAAATGGACTGTTATTGTTGGTTTGATGAACGATAACCCTTATGAGGTTTTCTGCCTGCATTCAGAGCATACTCATATTTCTGGTCATGACAAGCTCTATGTTTCCAAAAAAGCAAGGGGCAGTTATATCCTGCACAGTGGTAAGGTCAACACCAAAAGCTATCATGCTTTTAGTAACTTAGTTACAGACTTGACAGATGAGGAGGAAACAATCACTAGATTAGTTTCTACAGCCTTAAGACATGGTGCTAGTATCAAGTTCATAACAGAGCAGCTCAATAAAACAAAAGGAGCATTAACCTCTTATGGAAAAGCATTGTCGAGAGTACTCAAAAAATATATACAAGAAAACGCTAAGGTAAGTGGTGAAAACTGCGACGACTGTGGTAGCGATGATTTAATCTATGAGGAGGGTTGCAAAAAATGCCGTGCTTGTGGAATATCTAAGTGTGGTTAAAATTACTTTGTCCTAATAAAAAGTCCCCTCAACCTACGGATGGTTAAGGGGATTTTTTTTGTTGTATTCAAGTTGTAATCCTAGCTTGCCTTATTCTATTTTCTAACTATTGTCTACTACAGTAGATGTTGTAGAAGCATTGTTTTGGTGATCCTCTTTGCATTGATCAACTACAGCTTTCAAATCTTCTTTACTGGTAATTGTCATGGTTGTACTATCCTGCAAGGTAATATCTACAGGAAATACTAATTTTGGCTTTCTTGGCTTAGGCTTTTTGTTACACTTGCCTTTAGGTCCTTTTTGGCCTTTTGGTGGCTTTGGGTGATTTTGCATTTGCGCTATCAACATAGCTTTCATGTCTTCCTTGCTATTGATCGTTACGGTAGTACTATCGTGTTTACGTACTTGTACTGGAAACACTAGCGTAAAGCATTTTGCACGCAAGGGCTTGTTGCAGCCACAAGGAGCTGTTGCATTTCCATCTGCATCCATTTGCCCATCAGGAGCCATTTCATCATCCCCATTCACGACAACAGTACCATCATCCGAAAGGTCAAAGCCTGTATATTCTACATCACCCATTCCCATTGTCAATAAATTATCTTTCTTACATGCTGTGAATAACATTCCAATTACAGCCATTCCTACTAATCCTGCTAAAACATTCTTTATCGTTTTCATAATTATTGTTGTTTTGGTAAGTGTATTTTAATTTAAAAGTAATCCAAAAAGGTGCGCACCAATATTGTTGTACTTGTTGAGACTTTACACTTTCGTTTAGAAAAAATTTAGAATTAAAAAGTAAAGATTAGCATCATGTAATTATTGTTATTGAACTTGTGATTGTATTAGTTTCGTTGTTTGATCTATTACAAACTTAGACCATTTCTACTATACAATGCAAGTCGATTCAGCGAGTGGCCTTTATATTTCAGCGAATGGAAAGATTTGTTCATTGAAGCAATTTCAGAGCATTATTTAACATTAAAAAAGTTTAAATATGTTCATTAAGAGAGGATGAAAAGCATTTTTTTTCGCATTTTGGGCAAGAACTTATTTTCAAGCATAATGTCTAAATATGAAAAAACTAATTTTTGGGATTGCCAATAGTTACAAACAAATAAAACGATTTAAGAATAGATTACTAGGTAAAACAGAGCAAGATGTTATCAACCAACAGATTGTATCAGGAAAAGCTTGGGAAGACTTCTGTGACACCCTCAAAACAGCAGGCACATCGCTACTCTATGGGAAAGCACCATTAGACCCTTTTCAGCAAGCAGAAGGTATTCGTTATTTGTCTCGCCTGACTCGTGCAGGTTTAGATGCGTTTATAGAACATGCAGATCCTCAATTTCCTAGTTTTAAACGAATGGTGCATGAGACTGTGAAATTAGGTGCAGATAATCCAGACAATCACTATTCAAATGCTCAAATTAGTGGTGACTATGAATATAGAATATGGGGCAATCGCCAATCCGTTTTTTATTTAGGCTTCTTCACTCAAAATGGAAGCTATGGAAGCACAGGTGGACTATCTCCTTGTGGTGTTCTAGAAGGTAGTCAAATGCAATTTGAAGAAGATGGTTCTTTTGAAATATTTGTCACAAAGGAAAAAAAGGGCAAAAACTGGCTCAAGATTGAAGCAGAAACCACATTATTAATGCTTCGACAAACATTCATGGATGCCCAAAATGAGCTTGCAGCAGAGGTACATGTAGAATGTATTGGTGGCTCCGAAAAGCCATTACCGCTAAGTCCTGAACTCGTTTTTAATGGTCTCAATATGGCAGGAACCTTTGTGGCTGGAGCATCCTTTCTTTTTTCTAAATGGACAACAGGTTTCACAAAACATGCAAATCAACTTCCATTGTTTTCTCCAGAGGTTTCTAATGCTGCAGGAGGCGATGCAAACATCTGGTACTACCATAGCTATTGGAAATTAGCTGATGATGAAGCATTATACATTCATTTCACTCCTCCTAAATGTAAATATTGGAATTTTCAGCTCAATAATTATTGGATGGAATCCTTAGATTACCGCTACTTCAACATCCATATCAATATGCATACTGCGCATATAGAAGATAATGGAACTGTTAAACTATTTGTAGCTCATCAAAACCCATCTCACCCTAACTGGATTGACACAGCTTACCATAGTGAAGGTACTATGTTGCTACGTTGGGCTTATGCAGACAGTAATCCTCAACCCAATATTGAAGTTGTTAAATTTGCAGATATTCCATCTTTATTATAAATAAATTTCTAATGAGTTTAAACAGCAAATATCCTTTTTTAGTAAGAGCTTACAATCGGTTAGTTAAGAATAAACCAATAGATTATAAACAACTGATCAAGTCAGTGCAAAAAAGTGTAGCTTACACAAATTTTGGAGCATCAGACTATGAAAAACGCTTAGAGCTACTTTGCCAATCTATCAATGATGAAGCACAGCTACATGCATTTGGAGTATTTGCCAACAAAGAACGGTTAAAAGGCGTTTTAAAGAATCGATTAAGAGCTATTCAACTCTTTGAGGAACACCCTGAAGTCTTACAAGAAAATATTCAGCCTCCTATCATTATTGCAGGCCTGCAACGGACTGGTACAACCTTTTTGCAACGCCTACTAGCAGCAGATGAAAACAATCGAGCATTGCTTTCTTGGGAAGCACTCAACCCAATCCCACTAAAAGGGAAAAACGAAGAAAAAAAGCGTATTAAACAAGCATTGATCGGCCAAAAAGCATTGCGTTATTTATCTCCTGTCTTTTTTAGTATTCATCCTGTCGAATTCGATAGCCCTGAAGAAGAGATTCTGTTAAATGATATAAGCTTGCTTAGTGCAATACCCGAAGCAACTATGAATGTTCCTAGTTTTAGTAAGTGGGTTGCCGCTCAAGATCATGGTATTGCTTATGATTGGATGATCAAAATGTTAAAAGTGTTACAATGGAAAAAAGCCCCTAAAACATGGGTTTTAAAAACCCCTCAACATCTAGAATACATGGATGTTGTTGCTAAAAAATTTCCTGAGTCTGTCATCATCCATACCCATCGACACCCAACAGAATGTATCCCTTCTTTTTGTAGTATGGTTTATCACAGTCGAAAGATTTTTAGTAAGGAGGTAAATCCTATGGAGGTTGCCAATCATTGGGTAACCAAGAATATTAGTATGCTCAAACATACCATGCAAGTTCGCAAAAACAATCCTAATCTGAAGATTATAGATTTGTATTATCAAGATTTAGTCAAAGATCCAATTGGCTCTATTAAGAACATTTATAGCCAGATTGGGCGTAGTTGGGATGCTATAGTTGAAGCATCACTACAACAGGCTACTGTTCGAAACAAAAAAAATAAATATGGTAGGCATGAATACAAAATGGAAAATTTTGGCTTGACCAATGAATCAATTAACAATGATTTTTCTTTTTATTTAAACGAATATCCTAACCTTTAGAAATTACCTACCATGAGCAATAAAAAACAATTTGATAGTACATTTAAGGCTACTATTACTGGAATTAAAGATGCTTTATTTCCACCTAAAACAGATAAAATATTAGCAGAAAATGATCGCATTGACGGAAAAACTGTTTTAGTCACAGGTTCTAATACAGGTTTAGGTTTTGCTATAGCTACCAAATTAGCAAAACGAGGAGGACACATTATAATGGCTGTTAGAAGTGGCATACCTAAAAAAGGAGAAGAAATAAAAGAGCTGAGTGAGAATCCTAATATTCGTATGGAGTTTGTAGAATTATCAGAATTACAATCCATCAAAGATTTAGTTTTAAGACTGAAAGAACAAGCGGTAACTATTGACATTTTAGTGTGTAATGCTGGAATGGTTTCGGCAGGTAGCAAACAAGCTGCCAATGGTTTAGATTTGATGTTTGCAGTCAATTATTTATCCACTTTCTATTTTGTCAACTTGCTTCTACAGCATCAAATCATTAAACCCCAAAATGCCATTCGCCCAAGACTTATTTTTGTTTCCTCCGAATCTCATCGAGTAGATTTACCTATTGATTACAATACCTTTGGACAACCAATCCCCTATAGTGCAGCAAAAGTTGTTAAGTTTTATGGTTACTACAAACTTATCTTAAATATTTTTATAGTGGAGTTGAATCGTCGTTACGCCAATGAGGGAAAAGACTTATCTATATTTACACTCTGTCCAGGAGCTGTGCATAGCAATATTTCTCGCAACTCACCTGCTATACTAAAACCTATACTCTGGTTAGTTTTTAAAGCATTTTTCCAAACACCACCCAAGGCATCTCGACCAGCCGAATACTTTGCCTGTAGCCCAACAATGGAAGGTAAAACAGATTTATATTTGCATATGATGCAAGATAAATCCATGTCAGAAGCTTCTTATCAGGAAGAAGATGGCAAAAAAGTATGGTCAGCATCAGAGCAATTATTAGAAAGTCTAGGTTTTAGCCTGTAGACTTTCTACTTGCTTTTTGAGTCCTTGACAAACATCATCAAAACCTATTTGTATTTTATTGCGATACAAGAGCAATATAAGGCCAGTTAAAGGGCCTTCAAATAGATCAGAGGTGTAATATTCCGTAGTATTCTTATCTAATGCTGTTAATAATTGTACTCGCACTGTTTTGACATACCAAGCATCTTGTATCCCCCATTCTAGTTTTTTGCCTTCCTCCCATGTGAGTAGGGTTTCCTGTTGCAACATAGTTTTATTCGATTTTGGATTTAACCGAACATGCAAACCAACTTTAGATCCAATTTCGTTTTTAATATCAATACGAGGAGTAAAAGGGTTCCATTGATCATAGTTCTCGAAATCGGATAAAACTGCCCATACATCTTGAATAGGCGCTTGTATAACTATTTTTGATTCTATTATTCTTTTTGCCATTATATTTTAGTTTATACTATTCTAATCTTCATACATTTTCATGCGTTTGAAAGTCCACATACGTCTACCTTTCTGAGCACCTTTAGGGTAAATTTCTTCTACAATATCTAGATTTTTCAGTTCATATAGGTCAAATCCAGTATCAGTGTCCTCTAATACAAAATGACTGGACTGGACTATAGTATCCTGCAAACTTAAGAGAGGAGTATCTTCCCAATAATTAGACATTTGAAAAGTCTTGTAGGGTTCAAAATTTTGCACTGTCCCATTCCCCAAAAGTATTACCTCATCAGCTACTAGATTTTGAGCAGTATCAAAGACATGGTAATAACCTTCGGCGTAATACTTTTGAGGAACATTCTCCACAGCTAAAGGAATTTCGGTATAAATAGTCTTCCCCTTTCTATAAAAGGGATCTTGACTTTTAGAATAATCGCAAATTAATAAATCATTACCTGCTTCTGATTTCTCAAAGTCGAGATAGGCTTTGGTCGCCCCTTCCTCTCCTGTCATAGCATATCCTTCTTTAGCACTATAGAGATCTGTTCGAGTTTGGAGTATTTCCATTTTTGTACTCTTTTGCTCTGTCATTACCAACTGATAGGTATGACGGTCTTTAGTTGTTTGGAATCGAATGGGCAAATAAGTAGCTGGTAACTCTCCTAATTGCATCAACTCTACAGTTGACCTATCTGCCCACTGGCCTTTCTGAAAGATAGTAGGCTCTACTTCTGGTAATGTAGTTTTAGTTGGAGGATCGACTAGCTCAGTTTTAGTTACTTTAGGTTCCTCACAAGCTGTACACAACAAAAGTATGCTCAATAGATAGTAATGTATTTTCATAATTAGTTTTTTAATTGATGGACCTTTACTAAGTCAAAAAAGGTACTTGGGAAATATACTTACTGTAGAAAATCCCCCTCCCCCTCTTTATAACAGTTGTTTCACCTACTTTTTTAAATAAAAAAGTGAGTAACCCCAAAATAGAGTTACTCACTGTATATTCTTGTCTTAAAAAACTTCATAGACTAATATTAGAAGCAGTAATCATTAGCTTCCAACAAACGGTCAGCAATCTGACGACGCAAGTCTTTAGTGTTCAAAAAGTCATGTTTTGTATAGCGCTTAATTCCCATAAATAGTACACGCTTAGTATCACCTTCAGCCCAAGAAGCTACAGCATTTTTGGCATGAACACCAGCACGTTCAATAGCATCATTTACATACAAACTAGTCATTGCAATTTCTTCTTTACAAGCCTCTTCTCCACGTACACTTGCTGCCTTGATAGTTCCCATGATAGCAGACTCACATAAGTAAATCTCACTCATAATATCAGAAAGGTTCATCAAGATTTCTTGCTCTTTCTCTAGTTTTTGCATCAACTCTTGTACTGTTGCACCAGCTACAGCTAAGAACAGTTTTTTCAAGTTTTGAACATAAACTTGCTCATCTGCTAATAAACCTGTTGGTTTGTCGCCAAATGAAGGCATAGACATCAATTCTTTTTGCACCTTCATAGCAGGAGTCATCATATCTATATTTCCACGCATTACACGCTTCATTAGCATATCTACAGAAAGCATACGATTGATCTCGTTGGTACCTTCAAAGATGCGATTGATACGAGAATCTCTATAAGCGCCAGCCATAGGAGCCTCCTCAGAGTAGCCCATACCACCATAAATTTGTAGTCCTTCATCTACACAATAGTCCAAACATTCAGAACCACGTACTTTCAGGATAGCACACTCAATAGCATACTCCTCAGCAGCACCCAACAATGCTTCTCCTAATGATTTACCTTCTTCTTTTAGCTTCTCTTCCATATGGTCGATCGCACGACTTGCACGGTGCATAGCAGCTTCAGTTACATAGATACGAGTAGCTTGTTCAGCTAATTTATATTTGATAGCACCAAAAGAACCAATCGGCACTTTAAATTGCTTACGCTCATTAGCGTATTGTATAGAAAGCATAGAAGTAAGTTTAGAACCACCCAATACTCCTGCAGCCAATTTGATACGACCAATGTTCAAGATATTAAATGCAATTCTATGACCTTTACCTATATTTCCTAATACATTCTCTACAGGCACTTTCACATTCTCAAAGAATACTTGACGAGTAGAAGAACCTTTGATACCCAATTTATCTTCCTCAGCACCTATAGAAACGCCTTCCCAACCACGCTCTACTATGAATCCTGTAAATTTATCACCATCGATCTGAGCAAACACTACAAATACATCTGCAAAACCAGCATTGGTGATCCACATTTTTTGACCATTCATTACATAATGCTTACCATCTTCCGAAAGAATTGCTTTCGTTTTAGCAGCCAAAGCATCAGAACCAGAATCTGGCTCCGTCAAACAGTATGCAGCAAACTTATCACCAGCTACCAAAGAAGGTAGATATTTTGTTTTTTGTTCCTCTGTACCAAAATACAAGATTGGCAACATACCAATACCTGTATGTGCACCATAAGATAGAGAGAATGAACGTGTTTTAGCAAAAAGCTCTGTTAGAGCCATATTGGTGATAAAATTTTGCATAAACCCACCATACTCTTCAGGGAAAGAAGTACCTAAAATTCCTTGCTCACCAGCCTCTTTCAATAGCTGCTTAGTTAGCTCTATATCTAGCTTTTCGATCTTTGCAGAATTAGGGAATACACGCTTATCTATAAACTCTTTTACCATGCTCAACACCATTGTTTGCTCACTAGTAAAGTCCTCTACAATAAAAGTAGACATAGGATCGCTCTCCGCTACTAAAAACTCGCCCCCTTTCAATACTTTGTTCTCTGTTTCTACAGTTTCCATAATTGTTATAGAATTTAAATTTGATTGATTAAAATTTTTGGTTGTTTTATTTTGCTTGACAAAAATAATATTTTCTATCGAAAAACATTAATATTTTTCTTTTTTCAATAACTTTTGAAAGTTTTTTTTTAGAGTCCTTCATTTTACTTGTTCTAATTGCCCAAAAAGCTTCTAAAAGTCAAGAGGAAACTTATCTTTGCCCTTAATTGTTGTGTCCAGATATTTGATACATTTTAGAATTTAGATGGTAGACTACCAGTATTTAGACTGTAGAATATCTTTACTTCAGTTCTTACAAAAAACAGCTTAAACATCTAAATACTAATAACTTAAAACACTATAATACTTTTAACTACAATGAATACTTTTTTAGTAGATACGCATACACATATTTATGTTCCCAAATTCGATGAAGATAGGGATGCCATGATACAACGTGCCATAGATAGCAATGTTCAACATTTCTTTTTACCTAATATTGATCGTCCTTCTATTCCTCAAATGTTAGAGCTAGAGGCGGCTTATCCAGAGCGCTGTCATGCCATGATGGGTCTTCATCCATGTTCTGTGGATGGTGATTACATGAAGACCTTAGCCTTAATGGAAAAATGGTTTGAAAAACGATCATTTTGCGCTGTTGGCGAAATCGGTCTAGATTACTATTGGGACAAAACCCATATCAAAGAACAAAAAGAAGCGTTTAGAATACAATCTCGTTGGGCCAAAGAACTAGATATTCCTATCGTTATTCATGCTCGTGATTCCTTAGACGATTTAATTCAACTCGTTGGAGAAGAAAAAACAGACAACTTCAGAGGTGTATTCCATTGTTTTGGAGGCAGCCTTGAGCAAGCTCAAAAAATTATTGATCTTGGCTTTTTAATGGGAATTGGGGGTGTATTAACTTTCAAAAAAGCAGGATTAGATGCTGTGGTCAAGGACATAGATTTAAAGCACTTAGTTCTAGAAACAGATTCCCCATACCTAACTCCTCACCCTTATCGTGGCAAGCGTAATGAGAGTGCTTATATCAAAATAATAGCAGAACGTCTAGCTAAAGTAAAAGGTATATCACTAGAAGAAGTGGCTAAAGCAACTACTGCTAATGCATTTGAACTTTTTGGCATCAAAACACCTGCTAGTTAAGCAAAAACTAATTCTATAGTGGCTCTATACAAAAAAGTAGGGTAATGGCATCACTCCTGAACCATTACCCTTTCAGCCATTGCATATTCAACATTTACCACAAGTTATGCATATGCTTCTTTATATGTCCTAAGCTTTTGCTGATTGATAAGCTTTGACATTTACACTCAACACCAACTGCTGAGCATGATTTGCTAGACTTTCTGTTATACTTGGAGACAACATTTGTATAAACCCTGACTTACCATGTGTAGTGGTAGCAATAAGATCTATTTTGTGTTGCTTGGCAAACTGCAAAATACCTGCTTCCTCATCAAAGGAGTTAAAGATATTCATGGTGCAGTTGCTTACTGGGAATTTATCTAAAAATGCTTGCATACGAGCTTCCGATTTATGTGTCTCTTCAAAAGCAAAAGGCATATTGATATACACTAAATGTATCTTGGCACCAAAGGCATCTGCAATTGTTTTGATATAACGAAATGGCTCATCTACGTCTTCCTTAAAGGTAGAAGCAAAAGCAATATTCTCTATTTTTAAATCTTCTATTTTGCTCTTAATTACTAGTACTGGGGCAGTAGAACCTCGCAATACTTTTTGAGCTACAGAACCCAAAAATACTTCCTTCATACCACTTGCTCCATGAGACCCCATCACAACCATATCATAGTCATGATTTTCGATATGTCTTATTAAATCTTCTAAGTTCTGATCGTATGTCAATATTTTTTTGGCAGTCACACCTTCTTTAGTAGCCATTTTTACTAAGTTATCCATTTGTACTTCTGCAACACCAATTTGCTCTCGAATTTGCTCTGGATAATCCAATAATTTACCATTTCCCAATACTCCCCAATTTCTAGGAATATCCATTATATGTATATAAGTAAGTGCTGCACCTGTTTTCTTAGCTAATTGCAATGCTGCATCCTTAGCATGTGCTGCACAATCCGAAAAATCAGTAGGAACTAAAATGTTTTTCATAAGACTCCATTTTTTACTTAAACTGTTGAGGAATAATGATAACTTCAGTATTGCAAAGAAACAGCTATCCTTATAACTTTTGAATGACCTGAATCATTCTACCTTATGATTTCAATCAATCTCATTATGAAAATCAATCGACGTAAATTTATCAAACGAGTTTTTTGGCTAAGCGTTTTATTTATATTACCAATATTAATTCATAATAGTCCATACATTTTTAGCTCGCCCACGACAGCTCTATAACCAAAAAATATACAACATTCGAAATTTAGTATAAGGCATTCAGACTGCTTAGCACTTACCTTTGTATTGTTCTTATTAAATAATCAAAAATACATTTAGGGATGAGTACAAATCAATTTGGTAAAGCAGGCTGGACACCTGAAAGAATAGGAAATTTAAATGGCAAAACATACGTCATAACAGGTACTACTAGCGGTACTGGATTTGAAGCAGCAAAAATATTGCTATCAAAGGAAGCTAAAGTGGTGATGCTGAATCGTAACCCCAAAAAATCGGCTGATGTCATCGCAACTTTACAACAAGAGCTAGGGAAAGATATAGATATATCTTGCATCCAAATGGATCTTGCCGAACTGGCTTCTGTAAAAAAAGCTGCTGAAGAGATGCTTAAAACAGTAGCACGTATCGATGCTCTTATTTGTAACGCTGCTATCGCCCAAGTACCCAAGCAACAGATAACAGTTGATGGCTTTGAAAGTCAACTGGGGGTAAACCACTATGGTCATTTCTTACTACAAGGCATGCTCTTCCCTCTAATTGAAAAATCCAAAGGGCGTATTGTTACAGTAGGCAGTATGGGCTATGATATGGGAATCAAAACAATCAAATTTGATGATATGACCTGGAATAAAGATTACACTGCTAATAAAGCCTATAGCCAAAGTAAACTAGCACAGATTATGTCTATTTACGAATTACAGGATAGATTAAAGGCAGCTGACAAAACAGATGTTAAAGCTTATGCTTGTCACCCTGGTTCTTCTAGAACCTCCCTTATCTCAACAAGTGGTAGTTTAATGATGAGAATTATATTTGGTATAATGAAATTGTTACCATTAACACAATCAGCTGAAAAAGGTGCTTATCCTGAATTGATGTGTGCTACTGAAGAAAATTTAGATCAAAAAGGGTTTTATGGACCTACAGGACGAAGCAATTGGACTGGTCCAGTTGGTGTACATAAAATAGAGCCACACGCCAAAGATAAAGCTGTCTCAGGAAAGTTGTGGACGGTGTCTGAACAGGCAACTGGTTTTAAGTGGAGTTTTTAAGCCAAAATCTCAAAACATAAAGATATGGAAATCTTAAAAACAGCTACGGAATGGGCAAAAGACGAAGTTTTTTCATCAATTTTTTTCATTCTTTTTGGGGCCCTATTTCTATTGGCAACCATAGGCTTTTGGCAATTAGGAAAAACTGACCTCGCTAAAGCATTTGTGTATCCAACCTTGGTAGCGGGTGTTTTACTTTTGACCATAGGGATTGGATTGTATTTCTCCAATAAATCAAGAGTCACAAACTTTGCAACTACATACAATAGAGATGCTTCCGCTTTTGTACAATCAGAAATTACCCGAACTGAAAAACAATGGCGGAGTATCAAACTATCGTTTTCAAAATTATTCCACTCATTATTGCAGTTGCAGCTTTGTTAATTATCTTTATTGATAAACCAATTTGGCGGACAATCAGTATTATAACTATTGCTATGATGACCATTATTATAATGATAGACAGTAATGCTAACACTAGAATAAAAGCATACCATGAGCAATTACTTTTAGTAGAGCAACAAAACAGAAATTAAAATGAATCATTTCAAAACACTGTCGGCATATTTTGATTATATGCAACTACCTCGCCCCGAACATCCAATGTTGAGTGTCTTGTCTGCCAAAGGGGATAATTTTCTTCCTTGCCCAAAAGAGAGTTCACCACCGATTATAACGGATTGCTATTCTATTAGTCTGAAAAAAATAATGAAAGGAAACTTAAACTATGGTCGAACAAAATATGATTTCACCAATGGAGCATTAATTTTTATTGCACCACGTCAAGTTTTGCAATGGGATAGCAGTGTAGTTTTTGAGCAAAAAGGTTTTTCTATAAACTTTCATGAAGACTTTCTCAAAGGAACTGAATTAGCACAACAAATTAAGAAATATGGGTTCTTTTCCTACTCAGCAAATGAAGCCTTACATCTTTCACCAAAAGAAGAAAGACAGATAGAATCTATTGTAGAGAATATTGAAATAGAATATAACAACAATCAAGATGAATTTAGTAAAGAAATCATCATTTCTCAATTAAGCACCCTTCTAAAATATGCCAACCGTTTTTATGAACGACAGTTTTTAAACCGAAAAGAACTATCGAATGATCTATTAGAACAGTTTAATCAACAACTAGATGAATATTTTGAATCAGGGCTCTTGCAACAAAAAGGTATTCCAAGTATAGAACTCTTAGCAGATAAGCTGTCGGTTTCGCAACGCTATCTTAGTGACACCCTGAAAAAAGAAACAGGTAAAACTACAACCGAACACCTACAACTGTACTTGATTGATGAAGCCAAGAATATTTTATTGAAGCCCAATAAAAGTATTTCGGAAGTAGCCTATGAATTGGGATTTGAATATCCTCAATATTTTTCAAGATTATTCAAAAAGAAGGAAGGACTAAGTCCATCAGAATACAGAGAAAAATATAACATGAATTAAAGAAAACTGATGCCAACAATATGAAAATCAATCGACGCAAATTTATCAAACGAGGGTTTTGGCTAAGTGTTTTATTTATATTGTTAGATGCCTTTTGGTTAGAACGCTTCTTCATACGATATCCAGAACATCACCTCTCTAAGGATGATAAATTGATAGACCCTATCAAGATTTTGGAAATATCGGATATTCACATGCGTTCATTTGGATACATTTGGCAGCGTGCTTGTCGTCAAATTAATGAGCAAAAACCTGATTTAATCTGTTTTACGGGAGATGTAGTAGATGGGAAGAGTGATTTGAATGAATTTGAAAAAATATTAGCAGCAATAGATATTCTGATTCCTAAAGTTGCCATCTTGGGCAATTGGGAATATTGGGGCAGAACTGATCTACAAGCATTGCAGGCAATGTATCAAAAATACAACTGTACATTACTAGTCAATCAACATAAGGTATTCCAACTCAAAAATCGAAATATTTCGATCACAGGAGTAGATGATTTATTGGGTGGGCAGGCAAATTATAAACAAGCAGAACCTCCTCAAGTCAACGATTTTCATTTGGTACTCAATCATTGCCCTGCTTACAACGAAACCATATTCAAACAGGCTAATACTCCTGTCGATTTTATCTTATCGGGGCATACTCATGGGGGCCAAGTCAATTTTTTCGGTTTTGTTCCCTTTTTGCCACCAGGCTGTGGCAAATACTTGAATGGGTGGTATAGAAAAGATATAATTCCTGCTTATGTATCTAAAGGAGTGGGGTCTAATCTTTTCCCTGTACGTTTTGGAGCAAGAGCAGAGATGAATATATTTTATGTTTAGGGCATAAAAAAGTCCTTGAGGAGCTCTTCTTTTTTAGATGCAGCTATCGTAATTTGGGTATTGTCTTCCATAACTAATATTGGAGCTTTACCTCTAATAAATCGCTTGATAAACTTAGGGTTGATCAAATGAGAACGATGCACACGTTTAAACCCATAACCACTCAACATATTGGTATATTCCCCAAGATTTTGGGAGGTCCATACCTCTTCCTTATTTTTCAGAATAAATAGTGTATAGCTCTTATCTGATTGACAACGAATAATATCATCTAATTTTACAAAAATATAGCCATCAGAACAAGGCAAAGCAATTTTTTGATCTCCTGTATTCTGTAAGGCATTTTCCATCAATTGATAGTTAGGAGAATAATCTAAAGACTGTTCTCTTTTGGATTTGAACCGCTCTAGAGTTTCCATCAGTTCCTCTAGATTAATTGGTTTAATCAGATAGTCTAAAGCTGCTAATTTGATGGCTTTTACAGCATATTGACTGTAAGCAGTAGTAAAAATAACTTCAAAGTCTACTTGATCAAAGTATTTGTACAAGCTAAACCCACTTTCTTTAGGCATTTCTATATCCAAAAAAACTAACTCTGGTTTATGTTTCTTGATGGCCTCTACCCCTTCCTTTACATTAGCAGCCTCAGCCAAAACCTCCACCCCCTCACAAAAGTCCTCTAGCAACGATCGCAAGAGCTTTCTAGTTTGTTTTTCGTCTTCTATAATTATGCATTGAATCAACTTCATAGTCTATTCAGAATTATTTTAAGGGTATCCACATTTCTGTTTGGGTCCCACTAGCTTGTCCGTCAGAAGCTGTTAGGTCAGTTACTTTAAAAGTTACTTGATTAGGATTAGCACCATAAGTTTTATTCAGAATGGCCAAGCGTTCTATTACTACATCTGTACTCGAACGTTCCTTTTGTTTATCTTTTCGCCAAGCTTTCTTTTGCTGTGTCATTCTACGTCCTACTCCATCATCAGCTACCTTACAATATACATAATTTCCTTGTTTTTTTAGGCTAATTAGTAATCGACCTTTACCTTTTTTGTGTAAAAACCCATGCTTAAAACTATTTTCTACTATTGGCTGAATCAATAATGGAGGAATGTATATTTCTTGTTCTCTTAAAGCTTCTTCCACCTCAAAACAGCACTCCACTTGATCTTCAAAACGCATTTGTTCTAAGGCTACATACACCTCCAAAAACTCTATCTCCGCTTCTATATGAATAGCTAATTCCTTTGAGTAATCAAAAATCAAACGCATCAACTTTGCAAACTTAGCATGGTAGTTTAGGGCAATTTCGGGTTGTTTTTGCATCCAATACCCCTGTATTGCACTCATTGCATTAAATACAAAATGTGGATTCATCTGTGATTGCAAGGCTTGTCCTCTCAACTCATTAATCATATTTTCTTGATTTTGTCGTTTTTGCGCAATTTGATAACGCCACCTAACAAAAGTTACAATGACCAAAATAGCTATTAAATAAGCTAAACCCCGAAACCACCAAGTTTCCCAATAAGGTTGTGCTATAGTAAACGAAATTTTTATATTTTGGGTACTTACTATACCATCTTCATTTTTTATGCGGATTTCTAAATTATAGTGTCCTGAATTCAATCTTTCAAATTGTATAAAATTAGTATACCCAGGCGGCTCTACCCACAAACTATCTAAACCTAACAATCTATATTCGTATACATAATTTCCTCTTGCTCGAAAGGCTAAACCTTCAAAATAAAATTTTAAATTTGTTTGTTCATGCCCCAATTGAAAACTAGATTGCAGAGGGTGTATTTTATTATTAACTTTTATTGCTTTCAAAGAAAGAAGAGGCGGAGTAAGATTATTTGCCAAGAGTTCTTTATCAAAAGAAATCAAACCTCTAGTAGTTGCTGCCCAAATTCGCCCATTAGCTACTTCTATATCTCTTATCTCTTCTGAAACTAACCCATCTAATTCATTATATAAACTGATTTGATCTGTTTCTAGATTCAAATTAAATATTCCCTTATTCGTACCTACCCAAAGGTTTTGACCATCTACAGCTAAGGTTCTACAAAGATTACTAGGTAAGCCATTTTTTGTAGTATAATGATATTGAATACGATTATTAACGATTCCATAGATACCATTATTAACCGTTCCTACCCAAACTGTGCCTTCTTTATCTTGAGAAATATCCAAAGAATTAACAGGATTGTTCTCAGCAGTTAGTACACTAAAAGCTTGGCCATCTATATAATAAAAAAGACTATCATCATAACCCACCCAAAACTTATTATCAGCAGTATAATCTGCCCAAAGAGCATTTACTCGTTGTCGCCTAATCCAATATCGATAATAGGTAACACTATCGCTGATACTCGTCTCTTTATTTATCAAATCAGCCAGTTCTAATGTTTGTGGAGGTAAAGTATCTTGAGCTATTTTAGGATAGAGTTTTTGCCAAGAAGCACCACTATTCGTCCCAAGTATTAAATCATTTTTTTTATAAATAATCCCTTGATGAAAACCTGTATGATGGCTGTAGGATTCCTCCTCTTGTTTCTTATCCCAATCAAAAATAAAGAGTCTTCGAGCAAAAAACAATATTTGCTTTCGATAAGGGTCATACAACAGTCCTGTAACATTATTATTGGGTGCATTACCTTTGTAGTGTACTATTTGTTTCGTATTTGTTTCTAAGTTAGCTACAGTGCCATTAGATAAACCTAAAAGCAAATTATATTCATCTACTTTTACTAATTTGTTAACTTGTCCATTCAATAGGCTAGAGTTAGCAGCATCATAATACTGCATATTGAGATGAGGTATTATGAACACCCCATTACGTAAGGTTCCAAACCAATAATTGCCCTCTCTATCTTGACAAAAAGAGGATACTTGCTGTTTTGCTAAAAATAGTTGTGCCTCTTCAAATCCTCCATCAGGTTTTTTAAGCCAAAAATAAACACCTTCGCTTGTCCCTGCCCATATATTTTTGTCTCTATCTACAAATACTTTATAGATTTGAGCCTTTATGTTTGCTAGCTTTGCACTTGTTTTCAGTTCCATAATGGAATCAAGAACATCTATATAAATATTATCAACGTCATATAGAATTATAGAATCTGAACTATAAGGAAAAGCAGAGCACCAAACATCTTTATCTCCCTTCCCCCATGATTTCTCTTGACTAGCATCTTTTGTCCATAATTCTTGTAAGCTATTTACAAACAACAACCGATTAGGTGCCCAGTAGTGAAGATTAGTAGCTCGATTATTCCGAAGTCCTATACTATCACAAGGAAGCAGAGTTACCTTTTGCGTTCTATCTGATAAATTATAGTTACGCAAGGAGTCCTTATCAGCTATCCACAGTAGATTTTGGTTAGTATCCTGTGCATGAAAAAAGTAGGTGTAAAAAGATTTTTCTTTATGAGCTTGGAATAACTGTAGGCTATCTTCTTCTACAAAAAAGAGCTGTCCATTAAAATTCTGATACCAAATACGTCCTTCCCTATCTTCTGAAATACGACTAGCAGAGGTTCCTTTCTGTTTAGGATGACTGTACGATTTTATAGTTTGCCCATTATACCTACAAAAGCCAGCATCTGTTCCTATCCAAATAGCACCTTTTCTATCTTGGTATAAGTCATATACTTCCATACTGGGCAGACCATCCCTATCGGTTAGTTGCCAAGTATATGGTTGTTGCGCAATTAGCGAAATGCTCCATACTAGCCAAAAGAATGATATGATTAACACTATTTTCATCAAATCAAAGATACAACTATTTAAGTTTTTTTAGAGCAGCCTCGTTAAGCCACAGCAAGGCTTCGTTAACTCATAGCAAGTGTTCGTTAGTTTGAGGTTGTGCATCTGTTTCAAATTATAGACTTTTGTTTTATTCAAACTTTTTACATCATTTCAAATAATTTTCATGAAAAAACTAATACTACTTTGTTTCATTTTCATTACTAGTCAACAAAATCTATTGTCTCAAAATTTTGAATGGGCTATATCAGCAGGCGGAACTCCATCCCCAATGGCTCCTAATGATACAGACAAAGGCTTTTCAACAGTATCAGATGCATTGGGGAATACATATACTACTGGTATTTTTAGTGGTGTTGTAGATTTTGATCCCTCCTCTAATACAGTTAATTTAACTTCAAATAACGCAAGTGGAGATGTATTTATCATGAAGTTAAATTCAACAGGAAACCTTGTTTGGGCAAAAAACTTTGGAGGAAATGGTTATGATGAAGGTCTAGATATAACTATAGATCCAACAGGAAATATCATTACCACTGGAAGATTTTCTGGAACGGTAGATTTTGATCCCTCTTCTAATGGAGTTACTAGCTTAACATCAAATGGGAGTTATGATATTTTTATACAAAAACTAGATTCCTCTGGAAACTTTATTTGGGCTAAAAGTATTGGTAGCGATTTGCCAGATGATGCAGGAGCAGTTGCTACTGACCATTTGGGTAATATATATACTTGTGGCTCATTTAGAGACACTATTGATCTAAATCCCAATGCTAGTACGATGTATTCTTACTCGGCAGGGAATAGTGATATTTTTATACAAAAACTAGATCCTTCTGGAAACTTTATTTGGGCTAAAAGCATAGGAGGAACATCTAATGAGCATACATACGGCATGGAAATAAATAATTCAAATGATATATACATTACTGGTTTTTTTGAAGGCTCTATAGACTTTAATCCTAATGCTGGAATTAATAATTCAACATCTAATGGTTCTAGTGATATTTTCATTCTCAAGTTGGATGAGAATGGAAGTTTTATTTGGAATAAGACAATGGGGGGACCTAGTACTGACGAGGGGAAAGATATTACCTTAGATAACTTAGGAAACGTTTATACCACTGGATATTATAACTGGACTGTAGATTTTGATCCTAATGCTGGAGTGAACAATTTAAGTTCTGTTGTGAATACTAAAGATATTTTTATTCAAAAATTAGATCCTTCTGGAAACTTTATTTGGGCCAAAGGAGTAGGAGGATCAAGTCAATACGATGTTGGATATTCAATAGCGACTGACAATATGAACAACATATATCTTACGGGTTCATTTTTTAATACGGTAGATTTTGATCCGAATACAGGGGTTAGTAATTTAACATCAAATGGGCTTAGTGATATTTTTATTCTCAAGTTAGATAATAGTGGCAGTTTTATTTGGGCTGAACATCTTGGAGGTAACAATAATGAGATTGGCTACTCCATCTCATTAGATGACCTAAGTAATATTTATGTCACTGGTTTTTTCAAGGAAACTGTAGATTTTGATCCAAGCATAGGAACATTTAACTTAAGTGCCCAAGCTGATGATGATTTATTCATTTTCAAACTATCTCAAAGTCTAACGACTCCTATTACTAATTTAGAATCCAGTAAAGAAGGCATCAATATATTCCCTAACCCAACTAATGGAATTATTTACTTTGATAAGTCCATGACTGGTTTATTGCAAATATATACACTTGATGGGAAAGAGGTATGGACAAAAAATATAATTGATAAAAATGACCTTAATCTCTCCGCTTTAAAAAACGGTGTTTACATACTTACTATAACAACTGATAAAGAAAGGATTAAAAAGAAGATAATTAAATCCTAACCTTTCGCAACTGATGACATAAAGTTGTTTAAAACTAGAGTTCAAAACAGACTTCGATAATTCATTTTCAAACAACTTAGCTAAGGAATGAAAATTAAATAAAGTATCGTTCTTTAAAATGCTCTTTTAGATTTTGGCTACATTATTTTTTTCAGCAATAGCTAGGCTATTCCTTCAAAAAATGCTTTGCCAACACCTAAAATAACGACTTAAATAATCGCACTTTATTTATTTCTCATTCCTAAGGAGCTATAAGCATTGATGTTTATAGCTCTTTTTTTTTCGTTAACCCATAGCAAGGATTCGTTAACCCATAGCTAGCGTTCGTTAGTTTGAGGTTGTGTATCTGTTTCAGATTATAGACTTTTGTTTTATTCAAACTATAATTTAAAATTTTTATACCATATGAAAACATCTACACTTCTTCTTATATATAGTCTTATTTTTTCGTATTCATTACAAGCCCAAATATATGTTAACCTAAATGCGACAGGTAATAACGATGGTAGTTCTTGGAGTGATGCTTATACTAATTTACAAGCTGCCATTAATTCGGCAGCTGATAGTAGTACTATTTGGGTTGCTACAGGTACTTACTACCCTACCGAATCTGAAGCAGGAGATACTACACCAACTGACAATAGAATTAAACGATTCTATTTCACAAAAAACATCCAACTCTATGGGGGCTTTTCAGGAGTAGAAACACAACTCAATCAACGCAATTTCAATATAAATATTACTAGATTGAGTGGCGATTTAGGAACTATTAATGACAATAGTGATAACGCTTATTGTGTAGTGTACATAAAAATATTAAGCCCCAATAGTAATAATATGATTATTGATGGTTTTCATATCGAAGATGGAAATGCTGATGGATCAGGTTTTAACCAAAATGGTGGTGGCCTAACTCTGTATGGTAGGTATTCTGGTGCAGAGTGCAAAGCTAATATTCAAAATAATACATTCAATAACAATCATGCAGCTAACTATGGTGGTGCAATCTTTCTGAACCCTAAATATAATACCCCTTCACAAATTATGAATCCTGACATTCGTAACAATACCTTTATTAATAACACAGCCTATTTTGGGGCTGCTCTTGGTTCAGCGGTCAATAGTGTTTATGATCTAGTAATTTGCAATAATACATTCAGAAAAAATGCTGCTACCTTTAGAGG
Organism: Aureispira sp.; assembly: GCA_024222455.1. Classification (GTDB taxonomy): domain Bacteria; phylum Bacteroidota; class Bacteroidia; order Chitinophagales; family Saprospiraceae; genus JAAEPD01. Next base: position 39,458 of record JAAEPD010000087.1, on the reverse strand, counting down.
GAGTGCCATCTTTTTAGAGGGATCTACTTCTGGTAATTTACATGCAACTATAGATAGTTGCATTGTAGATAGTAACTCTAGATCAGCATTTTCTATTAAGGGTAAATATATTAAGGTAACCAATAGTCATTTTGTGGATAATTATAATTCCGCAGGTTCAGCTATGTTATTGCAATGTGATACTGCTATAGTAGATAACTGCACTTTTTATGATAATATGAACTCTGGAGGAGCTGTTTGTTCCAAAGGTAGCTTGGATCTTCGCAACAGTATTTTCAAAGGTAATTCTGCATTACCAGGCAATAGTAATGGAGGTGCTGTTTTTATAAACATCACTAGTTTCCCAACTCTAGGAGGGGCCTATACTAGCAATTTCATAAATAATCTTTTTTATAACAATACCGCTAGAGAAGGAGGTGCCATAGCTTTTCAAAATAGTTATTACAATACCAATAATATCACTAATAATACTTTTTATGGTAATAGTGCTAACGATTCAGGTGGTGCTATTCAAGACTATTCATCAAATTCAAGTATTGGACTCTACATCAAAAATTCTATTTTTTGGAACAATCAAGATGAAATACATACTGATAATAGTGTAGGTGATGTATTTTGCAATTATTGTATCATACAAGACAGTATAGATGATGGCACTATGATTTTACCTACAACTCTTATGGGTAGTAATAATATAGATCAAAACCCTCTATTTGTTGATGCACTTAATGGAGATTTTAGACTACAAAACAACTCACCTGCTATTGATGCAGGAGACAATGCAGCTTGGAATAATACAGGTTTAACAACAGACCTAGCAAATAACAATCGACCTATTGGTAATAGTGTAGATATCGGAGCTTACGAGGCACTTGTTATACTTGACACAGAGAAGCTAGACATAACCCCTATTGAAGTTTTTCCAAATCCTAGTTCTGGTGAGTTAACTGTCCATTTAGACCAGATTTATGATGATTTAGAAGTTCAATTATTTACACTTACAGGGCAACTTGTTCAATCTCAAATCTTCAACAACCAAGACCGACTCAATCTTAGGATAAGTGGAGATTCTGGTGTTTATCTCCTAAAAATACAAAGCTCTAAAGGCCACTTGAGCACTATGAAAATATTGAAAATATAAGCTAGAACTTTAAAGGAGCTATAAGCATTGATGTTTATAGCTCTTTTTTTTTCGTTAACCCATAGCAAGGATTCGTTAACCCATAGCTAGCGTTCGTTAGTTTGAGGTTGTGTAATACTAATAGATCTCCGTCCTTTGTGGAAAATTATCTGTTTAAACACATCAAAATGTAGAGCAAATGAAGAGATTATTATTTACTTTTTTCGCATTATATATTTCAGGAATCAGTACTGCTCAGTATTGGAATTTTGACGCTAAAAATGTTCCGCCCAGCTCAGAGCGGAACAGCAATGCATTCATGGGAAATGCTGTAGCTATAAACGATCAATATGCTATTGTAGGTGTTCCGGGTTATTCCAGTTCTTTTTTTGGCTACACTGCTGTAGGAACAGCCGCTGTCTATGAAAAAAACGGCGCTGGTGTTTGGGTATCTGCTGGCCCATTGTACCCTAACATCACTCCTCAAAATTTTGATCAAGCAGGCATGGCCGTTGCTCTTGAGGGAAATATCGCCGTATTAGGTGCTCCTTTTGCTAACGATGGCACAAAACAAAACTGTGGCCGTATTGACATCTATGCTCGTGATGCGCTTGGATGGAAATACCAAATTAGTCATTATGGAACCAATGCTAATGATAATTTAGGGCAATCTTTAACGATGAAAGATGGTCGAATTTATGCAGGCGCCCCAAACTACAACAATGGTCAAGGTTATGTCCGCATTTATAATCAAAACTCTTTTGGTTCATGGACTCTTGAAACTACTCTAACAGGTATATCAGGGGCTAATCGATTTTTTGGAGCAGCAATAGCGGCTAAAGACTCTACTGTATTTGTAGGAGTTCCAGGGTTATCACAGGTTTTTAGATACGAAAAAGGGGCTACTTGGCCTTTTGCGTTTGACCAAGTGATTTATGGATATAATATTTCTCAAGCTAACAACTTTTTTGGCTCTGCTATGGCAATGGATGATAGTCTATTGGTAATTGGAGCTGCTGCACACAACAACAACGAGGGTTTGGCATGTGCCTTACGTCCTAATACTACAACAGGCGATTGGGGTATTGTAGATACTATTTATAATCCTAGCCCAGATACAGATGACTATTTTGGTGCTCAAATCAGTGTTTATAACAATAAAATTGTTATTGCTACTCCTGAAGAGACAACAGATGAAAATGAGACTAATCCACTAAATGATGCAGGAGCTGCTTTTATTTATTATGACTGGAATAATAATAGCAAATGGAGCCTATTCCAAAAAATAGTTTCTCCTGATCGAGATTCTATGGATCGTTTTGCACAAGGAGTTAGTCTTTGGGAAGATGATCTACTCATTGGTGCTCCAAGAGAGGACTTAGATAGCTTGGGACAAAATTTTGTGGAGAGTGCTGGTGCTGCTTATTTTTATAAAAGCTGCAACAACTACAAAGTTCATAATCTAACAAGCTGTGGTTCTACCTCTTTTTATGGTAGTAGTTTTAACCAAACTGGACAATATATGGTTACCTCTCCAAGTCCTGTTGGTTGTGATAGTGTTCAGATACTTAACTTGACGGTACCAACCTATACAGGTACTGAAACAAGAGCTATTTGTGAACCTTATTTGTGGGGCAATGACACCTATTATACCAATACAACGGTTTTAGATACCTTACAAACTCCCGAAGGTTGTGACAGCGTTAGTACCATAACGCTCAATATTAATCCAAATTGGAACGAATCCTACACCCACTCAGATGGGAATAATGCAATCATTTTAGATACGGATATTGATGGCGACTTTGCGGTTACAAGTTTCTTTATTGGAGGAACAACAACAAGATATATCAAAATATTCCAAAAGATAAATGGTGCTTGGAATAGCATCCAAACCATAAATAATAACAGTGGTAGATTTGGTGCTAATGTAGAAATCAATGGCGATTTTATAGCTGTTTCGGCAGATACCTTTGCACAACCTGATAGTTATACACACAAAGTATTTGTATATAAAAAAGGAGCTGGCAACAGTTGGAGCCACTATCAAACTATCCAGAACCAAAGCTATCAACAAAATAATCCTCAAGGTAAAGGTGGTCTAGCCTTAGAGGGCGATCATCTTGTTATTGGTTTACCTTATTATGACTATGCTACGACTGTCAATAAGTATGGCATTGTCAAGATTTATAACCATCAAACTACACAGTTCAATTATACACAACAAATAGATAATCCTGATTACCAGAATGGAGCTGATGGAGAATTTGGTTTTTCAGTAGATATTGAAGGCGATAGAATGGCCATTGGACACCCTGGTAAAGAAGTAAATACACACATAAACGCAGGAAAAGTATATGTCTATCAATATGGAGGCAACTGGTCGCCTCTTGGTTCTATCACCAACAGTGATGCTAAGGATGGTGATCGACTAGGAAGTGATGTAGCAGTCATACAGGGTATGGTAGCTGTTGGGTTCTCAGGAAGAACATATACCGTTGGTTCTGGACCAAGTTCCTACACAGGCACTTCAGGTGGTGCTCGTTTGTTTAAGAAAAATACAAGCAACAACAACTGGACACAAACAGCTAATATAGGCAGCTATGCTTCTGGATACTTCCAAGGTTCTAGTTTAGGACTTGACCTTGATGCAGATGGAGAACTGTTGGTAGTATCGGATAGAAACAAGACTTTCCAATCAGGCATCACAGCTACTGCTGAAGGAGATATACGCCTTTACTTAGTTGATCCTTCTGGTACACTCACACAACTTGACCAACTTAGAACGATTGATGAAACAGAGCAATTTGGTAGAGCTGTTGCTATATCAGATGGTAAGATTGTTAGTTTGGCTAGTGCTAATATTTCGTTTAATAGTACACAGATACTCTATGTGCATGAGGTTAGTCCATATGAACTTAATAAAAGTTACCAAGCAAGTTGTGATGCTATACCATGGTATGGTCAATCTGCGGATACAGATGGTACTTATATCGACACTACTTTAGCAGGTGCTGGTTGCAATACAATTAATGTCTTAATCGCTGATATTCTAGGAGAAACACCTGTAGTAAGTTTATCAAATGGCAGCTTATCTAGCAATATATATTATGACCAAAATGCTGGTGACTACTTCCAATGGGTCGATTGTAATAACAACTTTACAGTAGTTGGCTATGGAGATAGTTATACACCTACAGGAACTGGAAACTATGCAATTATCACCTACAAAGGAAACTCTAACTGTACAGATACTTCAACTTGTTTTGTGGTTACAAAGGTGGAAAACATTCAAGATACAGAGATGATCAAAGCCTATCCTAACCCTACTACTGGCCAAGTAACCCTAGATTTAGGACAACATTATAATCAGATTCAAATAAAGGTTAGTACTGTAACAGGGCAAATAGTCCAAGAGCTATTTTTTGATAATCAGCAACAGTTAAATATTAACTTGAATAGTATGCCTGGTGTCTATTTCTTGCAATTACAAAGTGAGGATAAGTATTTAGGAAGTCTAAAAATACTGAAACAGTAAGATAAATACTATACTCTAAAGCAGGAGCAGCCATATTGAAAACAGTGGCTGCTCTATTTTTTTATAGAAAAAACTTTCTGAGGAGTTCATCTCGTTTAGTTGCAGAAATAATGATTTCACAGTCATCTTCCATTATTAACACAGAAGTCTTTTTTCGAACAAACTTTTTGATAAATTTTGGATTGATCAAATGTGATCGGTGTACTCTTGCAAAACCATATTCACTTAAGATATTATCATATTCTCCCAAGTTTCGAGAGGTCCAAACCTGTTCTTTGTTTTCGAGCACAAAAAGTGTATAACTTCGATCTGATTGGCATCTAACAATTTCATCTACTTTGGCAAAAATATAACCATCAGCACAAGGCAAGGCTATTTTCTGAGGGATATTACTTTTTAGGGTAGTTTCTATCAATTTATGATTAGAACTATAATCTTTAGGTTCTTTTTGTTTATCTCTAAATCTCCCTAAAGCTTCTTTTAACTCTTCTAAAGCAATGGGTTTTATCAGATAATCTAAGGCTGCTAATTTGATTGCTTTTATAGCATACTGACTATAAGCAGTAGTAAAAATAACTTCAAAATCAATAGAGTCAAAGTACTTATAGAGGTTAAAACCATTTTCTCTTGGCATTTCAATATCCAAAAAAACTAAATCTGGTTGATGTTTTTTGATAGCCACAACAGCCTCTTCTACATCCGCAGCTTCTGCAACCACTTCTATATCTTCGCAATACCCCTCAAGCAAAGAGCGCAAAAAATTACGTGTTTGTTTTTCGTCTTCTACAATTACACATTGAATCAACTTCATAGTCTATCCAGAGTTATTTTAAAGGTATCCACATTTCTATTTGGGTTCCATTAGCTTGCCCATCAGCAGATTCTAAGTCAGTTACTTTAAAAGTAACTTGATTAGAGTTAGCTCCATACGTTTTATTCAGAATAGCCAAGCGTTCTATTACTACATCTGTACTCGACCGCTCCTTCTCTTCATTATTTTGCCAAGCTCTATTTTCTTTAGCCTCTACACGGCCTACCCCATCATCTACTATTTTGCAATATAGATAATTTCCTTCCTTTTTTAATACAACTTGGAGCAAGCCAGGTTCTTCTTTATGCAAAAACCCATGTTTAAAACTATTTTCTACTATTGGCTGAATCAATAATGGGGGTATATAAACCTCTTGGTTAACCAAGTTTTCTTCTACATCAAAAACAACTTCTACCTTATCTTCAAAACGCATTTGTTCTAAACTTACATAGGTTTTCAAGAACTCTAATTCATCCTCTATATGTATAGTCAACTCCTTTGAATAGTCGAAAATCAAGCGCATTAATTTAGCAAACCTAGCATGATACATCAATGCTATTTTAGGTTGTTTTTGCACCCAATAACTTTGGATAGTACTCATTGCATTAAACACAAAATGGGGATTCATCTGTGACTGTAACGCCTGCATTCTCAACTGATTCATGCTATTTTCTATAGCCTGTCGTTTACGCATAATTTGATATCGCCATCCTAGCCCTATGGCAACTATTAACCCCATAACAAGATAACTCAATCCTCTAAACCACCATGTTTGCCAATATGGAGGTTTTATACTAAACGCTATACTAGCTGCATGAATACTTCTCACTCCATCTTCATTTTTTGCACGTACCTCAAACACATAATCACCTGACACTAAACTCTGAAAACGAACAAAATTTGTACTACTAGGTTGTTCTAACCAAACACTATCTAAACCCAACAAGCGATACTCATAGACATAGTTCCCTCGACCTCTTATAAGAGTAGTCTGAAAATCCAGCTTCAAATTATTCTGAGTATAAGTCAATTCAAGCCCTTGATCTAAAGGAGTATTGTTATTATTAATATAGACAGCTGTCAAGTGTATAAATGGAGCAGTTTTATTAAACATAGGTGTGTGTGTATCCATCCCTATTAGCCCCTTAATAGTGGCAGCCCAAACTACTCCATCCACAACCTCTATATCTCTAATTTCTTCAGAAACTAAACCATCCAATTGATTATAGACCAATATTTCAGATGTTGTTATGTTTAGTTTGCACAAACCCTTGTCAGTACCAACCCAAAGCCAATCCTTATCTGTAGTTAATGTTTTGCAATTGATACTAGGCAGGCCATCTTTCAGCGAAAAATGATATTTCACTTGATTGTCATCAATTCCATAAACCCCATCATTAGGTGTAGTCACCCAAATAGTCCCATTCTCTGTTTGATGTATATCGGTTACAGATAGACTCTTATTTTCTTTAGTTAAAATAGGTTTAGGTATCGTATTTTCATAATAAAAAAGGCTATCGCCAAAGCCAAGCCAAAACTTATCTTCAACCAGTTTATCTACCCAAATAGCTGTAGTCCGTTTACGAAGCTTAAAAGTATGTCGAATAATTGGATATTGCGTTTCACCATCTTTTATATACTTTGTATGATACTTAGCTTGATTATTAAAGACACTTGGGTCAGGTTGAGTAGATGCGGGGGCTCCCACTAAACTATAAGTATAAGCTCCCAAATAGTTGCCAGCCAAGATTTGATCTTCTTTGTATATTTCCATCTCATGCCCCCATAGCAAGACATATTTACTTTCTATACGACTAGGGTCGTTTAGGTCTGCTACATGCAAGCCTTCTGCGCTGAATAATATTTGAGCACGTTTATAATCTACAACGGCTGCTGTTACAGCAGCTTGTTTACCTGTATATCTATTGGTGGTTTGATAGCTTTTAGGATCAAAATGCATCAAATTTCCATCACTAGCTCCCAAAAATAGTCGTTCCTGGGCATCTTTAGTAATACAGTGTATGTGTGAGTTGGTCAGTGTAGAATTTTGTTCATTAAAGTACTGTATATCCAAAGAGGGAAAAATATAAACACCACCTTGCAATGTTCCTATCCATATATTCCCTTCACGATCCTTTTGAACAGCCGATATTTGCTCGTTTTCTAACAAATGGTAAACCTGCTCCCATTTCCCTTTACTACCCTTCTGAAAACAATAAGCCCCTTTTCGAGTACGCACCCAAATAGCATCTGTATGAACAACTGCATCTAAAACTTCTTTTTGGTCTATCAATACAGCCTCTTCTTTTAAGTTGCAAATTTGATCAATAGCATCTATATATACAGCTTGGCGAGTCACTAATACTATTGAATCTTGCCCAAAAGGATAAACAATGTGATTTTTAAATTTATCTGCATCAATAGTACATTTCAAGGCTGCACTAGTTTCTGTTTTAGTCCATAACTCTCCTTTGCGATTGATAAAAACTAAAGCATCTTTTGTTGCCTGCAACTCTGTTGACCCATTACCTGCGTAAGCTCCAGGACTTATATTAGGGATAGAATCGGTAGCCCACAATTTATTGTTGAAATCATAAACATAAAACTGATTGCTATTAATCCATACTTTAGAACCTAAATGTTTGTATATAAAATAAGTATTTAGCTCTACATTATTGGGGAGTTCGAGCAATTTTGTGGTATTTGAACTATCCACATAAAACAGCTGATTCTTGAAGTTTTTATACCAAATAAAACCTCTTTCGTCCTCTTGTATTCGAGTAGCAGCTAAACCTTTTTGTTCTGGGTGTTTATATGTTTTCAAACTCATCCCATCAAATCTACATAAACCTCCATCCGTTGCAATCCAGACATAGCCCTTAGAGTCTTGCAATATATCATAAACCTCCATGCTTGGCAAACCATCTTCATCAGTCAACTTCCAATAGTAAGAAGATTGCCCCTGACACAACGAAAGCATACCCAAAAAACACCATATGTATAGCAAATAATTCATCTTTTATCAAAATACAATTATTCTAGCATTTTTTGCTTCGTTGCTTCATATTCCCTCTTCGTTAAGTCATATGCCCTGTTTGTTGTTTTGCACTAACGCTCTACTACTTAATGCCCTACATTTGTATTATCCATAAAGTATTATCCATAAGTAGATTATAAAAACCGCACTATGAAACAAAATTTTACATGGCGTTGCCTTGTCTTCTCAGGGCTATTGTTCCTCGCTCAAATTGGCACAGCTCAAGTCAATTGGAATTTGACAAGTAGTGGTAGTCTCAGCCTAACTACATGTTATGAGCAAGATACCTTTTTAGTAGAATTTACTAATGTTAGTGGAAGTCCATTTGTAACCCCTCAACTTACAATCAATTTTCCTCCTGGAGTATTTTATAGACCTGGCACCTTCAATGAGTTGACCAGTTTCAATCTCCAAGAATTTGATATTAGCGACTTAAATGCTCCTATTTTCTCTATGAATGACATTCCTTCTGTTAGTGGTACTGTCCAATTCAATATTGCTATTCGAGCCAATTGTGATGCACTTACCTTCGTAGAGGGTAGTGGAGTTTTAGCCAACCAATATACCCTCAATCATAGTACAGGAAGCCATACTTCAGCACCAAGTAGTGCTTACAGTTTATTAGCACCATCTCTAAGTTTTAGTAGTGTTACACCTGCTAGTCTTACAGGAGCTGTAGGGAGTATCCATAGTCAAAGTGTTGTTATTACTAATGGTGGTAATGGAGCAACAGATAGTGTTTTCTTAGCACTTAACCCTACTTCTGGCATTCAATATTCTAGCCCTAATATAGGTACCTTGAACGCAACTAATGATACTATTTGGTTTGTCAACGATGCCTTAGGCACAGATAGCCTACTTATTGCTGGTGAGGATTTAACAGTTGTTTATAAAATTACCATCAGCGATTGCAATAACTTAAGTACTGATTTGAATACAGGTTGGGGCTGCGATGGACTATCCTGCAAGATATCTACGTTCCCAATAGCCGCTAATGTCATCCCTGGCACACCCAACTTAGCTATAGAACGCACTATTAACCATAACAACTGGTGTTTTGGAGATGGTCCGCAATCCCAAACCTGTATGCTTATTAATAATGGAACTGGTACTGCTACTAAAATATTTTTTAATAATGGTGGGATTAATACAGCCATCTATCATGCACCTATTGATACAGGTTCTGTTTATTTTACGATTGGCAGTACTGGTACTCAGCAACAAATTTTGAATACGGACTTAACAGTACTCGAGCAGGATACTATTCCTTTTGATAGTTGGCGTGCTCAATGTCATGGTAGCAGCAGACGCTATTATACTAATTTTAGATATACCTTCCCTGACTCTATTACACTAGAAGTTGGAGATACCCTATTCATAAACTGGGATGTTAATTATTGTCGTCCAAACTTGAGTAATACTTGTTATTCGGGGACTTATCATTTCTACAACCGTCCTTCTTCTTCTTACAAAGACCCTTGTGGCAATGGTAGTTTCGTAACGAATACTACACCTACTTATCTTATAATGAATCCCCGTTTTAGGCTATATGAAGTACCGTCTAGCATTGAGTCTGACAGTACAGAAAATTTTGATTTTTATTTCTCTGGAATGTACTTCAACAATAATGAACCTGGTGGTTATATCGAATTCCAATTTATACTCCCCAATGGTTTAGTCTTTGACAATAATCCTGGAGATATTCTTTATAGAGGGCTTTTCCCAGATGCGACTATAGTGAGTGGAGATACTGTCACAGCTCGATACAATGCTCCAATTCTAGAGACGTTAACTAGAGCTATTCGCATAAAACTACGTGGTGATTGTGCTGCCAATGGAGGTGTAGGAGGAACTCAAGATATTGGAATCAATCTTAATTATGTCCCTAACCCAAGTTGTACAGATTTTACTTCTTTTCGGTTAGCCTGTGGAACAGCTACTACCTTTTTGGTTGGCTGCCCATCTCCTTGCAATGCAGGTTTTTTGATAGACTATGGCAATATTCAACGTATCAATTTTGGATCGCCAGACAATGACAATAATAAAGTTCGTGATCTTTCAGGTAGCTTAGACAGCAACAAAATTAAGTTTAATCGTTTTCTATTTGGAGATACTATGGAAGTGGTGCTGAATGGTTCTGTTATTACAGATGGGGCTAACCCCGATTTTGAGCATGCTTATGTTTCTATCAATGCGTCTAGCAACTTCTCTGCTATTGATTCTGCAGACATTACTATTTTTGATAATAATACTGGTTTGCAATACAATTGTAGAGTAGAAGCTACAGGTTCTGGTCCAGAATATATTTTTGATGCAAATAGTGTTTGTGGCTTACCACCTGGATTCAAATTTGAGCAAGATGATTCTATTGTATTCAGAGGACTCTTTGAGCTAACGACCAATTTAGGTTTTTCACAAAGTGTAGCTCCATTTTTGGGATCTATTTATATGTCAGATAGTCTAAATCCTACAGTTGATTCTCTAAAATTTGGCTGTGATGGATTGCCTGGTAATTTTATAATAGTAGGTTATCGTGCAATCATAAATTTTGACAATGCGCTCAATAATGTATACAGTTGTCAGAGTCCCGCTATGTCCGTAAAAATAATTTCCTCTATGGGTGCTCAAAGCTCTCGTTGGTTTCCTTATGAATATCGTTTACCCATCATTCCAGACAGTTTTATCATCACTGTGCCGAATGGCTATACATGGGACTTTTCTTCTGTTCGAGACCTTGTCAATAACAATACTAGTCCTACTGGTTGGCCAAGCGAAGCTATAAGTCCTGATATTATACGAAACAATGGCACAGAATGGGTCTTTGACATTAAACAATATTTAGCTATTTATGGTGGGACTAAAGAGGTTCTAAGTGAAGAGTGTCAAATTCAACTTGCATACAGGCCAAAAGGCTCCTGTGAGGTTGTCCCCCTAACACCTCAAACAGGTACTATAGCAATGTATACTTTTGATACCCTAACCAATACTAATGCTGCAGAGATCGGGAGTGGACATCGCATGCGATTATTTCCTCCAGACTTATCTATAGTCCCTATCACACCTACTGTAGTTGCTACTCAAGATACTGTAGAATGGTTGATTAGAGTACAAAACATTGCCAATAACTCTGATGCGGACAGCACCTTTTTAGGTATAGAGAGTATTGCAGGAAGTATTCAAATAATAGATATTTTTGACACCACAAATAATGTTACGGTTACTCCTAGTTCTAAAGGAATTTATAAGCTAGGTGCTATCCTACAAGCAGATGATAGTTACTATAGAATACGTGCAGTACAAAATAGCTGTGTTGCAGATAGTCTACTCCTAAAAGTAGGTTGGAATTGCAATGGTTATCCTGATACAATTACAGATTATCCTTGTACTCTCCAACAAGAATATCTAAAAATACAAACACCTCCTTCTGAGATTCAACTCTTGGTTACTGGTCCTACAGATTCTGTAGATATGTGTGAGGTGTTTACTTATGAAATAGAACTCACTAGTGCTCAACCTAGTAATGTTTATGACCTTGCAACTATCGTAGATCTTACTTCAGGGCTCAATTTTGAGTCGGGTAGTGTACAAATAGAACACCCTGTCAATAGCGGTTTTGTGGTTGTTGCTGATCCAACTGTTAGTGGAAGTCAATTGACTTTTGACATTAATGCTTATAGCTCTAAAATCAACACAGAAGGACTGATAGGAACAGCTAATGCAGACAGCACCAATGAGCGTAAAATTAAGTTACGTTTCGATCTAAGCACAGATTGTGATTTCACATCAGGCACCAATTTTCCTATAAGTGTAGAAGCTGAACGTCCTTGTGGAGATACTATTCCAACACTCAATTTTAATGTGACACCTATTGTGATAAAAGGTACTGGTGATGCACCTTATTTCACACAAATGCGCACTAATATTGATACAGTAGCCAGTTGTGGAAGTGCTTCTACTCACAACTATGAAGTCTATATCCGAAATTTGGGTGGTGGCGAAACTCGAAGCTCTGACGAAATTGTTATTCAGTTTCCTACAGATGTAAGCTTCTTGAGCTATAACCCTGTAGCTGCTGGGCAAATAAATGCTCCAAGTACACAACCTACACAGGCTGTAGTAGCAGGTATGAATCAATTGACATGGGCTATGCCGGCTAGTATCCCTGTTGGAGATAGTGTACTCTTCCGCTTCCAAATAGATGTGAATGCGATGCCTACTTTCTGTGGTAGTTATCCTAGCCCTACATTTACATCTTTCAATACAGATTTGACTTGTGTAGCAGATGCCTCTACTTGCTCGTCTATGGCCATTAATGGTTCTACTAGCAGCGAAATAGTAGTGGATCGACCAAATTTAGGTATTACCATCAATACTTATAATAATAATATTAGTGGTGCTCAAAATACTGTTTTGCTCAATGCTACAATCTCTAACTCTGGTAAAGATGTAGCTCTTGGGGATGAAACGACAGTAGAGTTTTTCTGTGACACCGATCATTCTGGGGGTTATACAACAGGAGATGTTTTATTAGGAGAATATCAAACTACTCTAGCTATTCCGAATGGTGGTAGTGTAACTTTTGATTGGAATCAGATCATCAACAATACCAGTTGTGATCCTGCTCTTGGAGATAGCATTATAGCAACATTCCGTACTGTTCCAGATAATGGAGATCAACAATGTGCTTGTGCTTTTGGACAAGAAGTAAGGTTCTTGCCTGTACAGCTGGTTAGTTTTGAAGGAAAAGAAGAGGATTGTGCAGTAGAGTTGCAATGGCAATCTACAGAAGAAGAAAATCTAAGCTATTTTGAAGTACAACGTAGTGCTAATGGCTTTGAGTTTGAAGCACTCCGTCAACTAACAGCAACAGGTAGTGGCTCTGTTTATCGCTTTATGGATAAAGCCTTAAAACATAGTAGCAATTATTATCGACTACGAACAGTAGATACAGATGGGCTACAACAGTTTTCTAAGGTTATTCAAGTTCAATCTAGTTGCTTTGAACAATTGCAGCAACTCAATTTCAAGCTCTACCCTATTCCCGTAAGAGATCAGCTGCAATTGAGTTTAGTGGCTGAAGGACTCGACTCTGAAGAACTGAATATAAAAATATTGGATGTATTAGGGCAAGTAGTTTATGATAAAAGCGTAATTCTGAAAAGAGGAATGCAACAACAACAAATAGATGTGCAACTGTTGCCTGCTGGAAGTTATTGGATACAACTGGGAGCTGGTACTTGGAGACAACAACGAAAATTTATTAAGATAGATTAAGATGTACACCCATGAAAGTTTTAACTTTCATAGTGCTTATTTATGGATAAACAAAAACACCAACCACAAGGGCTGGTGTTTTGTTTTTTTATCTATCAGGCTTGTTAGAGTATCTTATTTAGCTCTCTTTGCTGAGCAGCTCGTTGAAGTGTTTGACATAGTTGTCTCGTTCTGAAATTACAGAATATTGGTCTACCACTGTTTTTCTACCCTTTTTACCCATTGTTTCACGTAGTTCAGGATTATCAATCAGCATAGAGATTTTTTCTACCCACTCATCTACTCCATCTGCCAACAAACCATTTTCTCCATCTTGAATGATTTCGGTATTGACTCCTACTGGTGACATAATGGTAGGAATATCTAAAGCCATGTATTGTAGCCCTTTCAAACCACACTTACCATTCGTCCACTCATCATTAGGCAAAGGCATCAGACCTATTTCTATTTCAGAAAGCTCTTTTAGTTCATCTTTTTTGGTCCAAGGAATACCTTGTATACCCAACTCTTCATGCTTGTAATTTCCATCACCAATTACCTTGAAATAGACTTTGTCGCCATATTTCTCTTTGAGTTTGGCTAAAGCTGGTAAACAGTGCTCAAAATGCTCTATAGTTGTAAAACTTCCGCTCCAACCTACACAAACTCTATCTCTAGGTTCTTGCGGCACACGCACATATTCTTCGGTATCAATAGTAGTTGGGACTATCTTCACGTTTTTGTTGTACTTAGAAGCATAGTTGGCTAAATAAGGATTGCCAGCAAACACCATATCTGACATCTCGATCAATTTGGCTGTCTTGTCAGCATCTTTCAGAAAGCCTACAGACTTATTGTTGGCGGAAACAACTTGCAACCAAATAGAATCGTCAAAATCAAAAACGAGTTTGGTCTTTTTTGCAAAACGCTTTTCAAAAAAAGTAGTTCCCAGCATAAAACACTCTCGCTGCACAAATACGATATCGTAGTCTTTAGCTCTAGCTGATTCTTTCCAACGTTTGGAGATACTTCGCATCAAAATACCTAGCTTCCCAAAGAAATTACCTGCACCATAAAAGACCTTGTCGTCTTCAGCTCTAATGATGTTAGAGAATTCGCATTGAAATCCATTCTCTTCTAAATAGTCTAAATATTGTTCAAATCTAAATCGCTGCGAAGGTGAGCGATCTTTTCGATGAATCCCTAAGAATAAGATCTTTTTTTTCAAAACTAATTTTTTAATTAATAGTGACCTATGCAATTCTACTTTTTAATCTTCTAACCAGATACTTGGCACTTTTTCAGTAATCTCGATATTACCAAACTTGCCACTTGCACGAGAGCCTACATTTCCAGCCCAATCCGCCATTTTTTGGATACCTTCTTCTAAGGTTACAATTTTGCTATCATCAATATTAAATACTCTTTTTACTTTAGAGTGATCTGCATAAGCATGTTCCACTTCATTACGAGCAGGCAAATGGCGTAAAGGTTGCTCCAAGTTCATGGTTTTCATAATCGTTTCAGCTAACTCCTTTACAGAATATTCCTTATCAGCACCTACATTAAAGGTTTCGTTATACGACTCAGGAACATTCACACAGTTAGCAATATAAGGAGCAACATCTCCGATATAACTAAATGCACGAGTTTGACCACCATCGCCAAATACAGTCAATGACTTTCCTAACATCAATTGATTCATGAAAATACCTACTACATTTCTATAGCGATCTCCAATATTTTGATATTCTCCATATACATTGTGTGGACGGAAGATAACTGAGTTTAGACCAAACATTTCATGAGCTGTTTTGAGATCTTGCTCTACTGCTAACTTAGCTATACCATAAGGATCCTCTGGCAGAGGTGTAATATCCTCACGCATTGGCAGTTGACCTGCACCATATACTGCAATAGAAGAAGTAAAAATAAAACACTTAATTTTATGCTTGATCGACTCATTGATCAAGTTGATACTACCAATTAGATTATTGGTGTAATTGAATCTACGAATAAAGTGGCTCAAGCCCTCAGCAGCATAAGCAGCCAAATGATACACATAGTCAAATGCATAATCATTGAATATCTTTGTAACTAATTCATGGTCTGTAATAGAACCCTTAATAAAGGTTGCTTTGGGATTAATATTTTCCTCAAATCCTCCACTCAAATCATCCATTACTATTACTTGGTGTCCCATATCGATAAGTTCATTAACGACATGTGCACCTATAAAACCAGCTCCTCCAGTTACTAACGAAATACTCATAATTTAGAAATTATATGGTTTGTATATTAAAATATTAGAAGTCTTAAAACTTTGGGCAAAGATAGTTAATTGTTGCCTTATTTTTTAGTATTAAAGCTGTTTAAAACTATGGATTTATGGCAAACAAGCCCTAAAGATATTCCTCTTTTTTATTTATCTGTAGCATTGGTAGTCTTAAACGGAAAAACTAAGGGTTGTTCATACATGGCTTTTCCGTCACTAGAAGGAGCATTGAACCCTTCCCAAAACATAGAACCTCCATGCTTTTTATGAACGATTTCAGCTTCCTTAAATTGCAATAGGGATATCCCAACATCTAAGACACACCAACCTTTTTTCTTACTCGAAAACTTAGAGTGTTGGGGTTTGGCAGACATTGTTTTCATCCCTTGCTGCCACTCCTTAAAAAATAGATCTGCAGCAAAATCTAAACGCCCTGTTTCTTTATTATAATCCAATGGAGTAATGTTGTTGTGGTATTCCACAGTCCAATGAGCATCGTCCAATGTTAATGCCATTGATTTTATGCCTAATAAAGCATTTTGGTATTCTCCATCTTTTTTGCCAATGATATAACGTTTGTCAGAGGTATGATGGTGTTCATCTTTTTTGCCCCAAGGATAATCTTTAGTCAACATTTTAGGTCTTTCGGTCAAGTACTCTGTATCCCCTGCTGCTATTAGATAATGTATAGATAGGTTGTAGGTTGTTTTTTGATTGAACCTAGAACATTCAAAAGACTGACAGTTTACAACTAAGGTGACTCTTAGGTAAAATCGAATTTCGTTGACAGCAGGAGCGTATTCAGCATTTTCTACAGATAATCTAAGCAACTGTATTTTATCTGCTCTGTCTACTGCTCTCAAATCAAACCCATTGAGTAAGGTTATATATTCGTCTTTGTTCTTGAGGCCTTCTTTTGCGGGTACTGCAATTTCGATAATTTTGGTAATTAGGTGTTTTTCTTTACCATATAGTTTTATATCTTTTTTTCCTGCTTGAAAAGCAACATTAGGGCTTTTGACAAAACTATAATGTGATGTAAATGTTGTACTATCAGCCCCCAAACCAGATGCACTAGCATGACAACTAGTTAACTTGTTGTTGTTTTGAGTAATATAGTTACCCAACCTATTAATCCTGTGATTATAAGTCCAACTATGTTCAAAGCCTCTCCAAACAACAGCTTGATTGTTTTGGGCAAACAAAGCACTGTTAAAGCAAATACAATAACATAATAGTAACCGCCAAAAAAAAATTTGCATACTTATATAATTTCGTGGGTTAATTCATCAAACCACCTTGTTGGGTTTTATTCAAAAAAAGTACTAAAAGAAAGTTTTTATAGGCTCTTTTAATATATTAACTAAATATTAGTCGTTTGTCGTCTACTCTTCCCCTATTTAACTTAGAAAGTTGTTAAAAAATGGATTATCAAAGGCTATTGAAATCCATAAAGAAAAGACAATGATTATTGTTTACATCTTCCTAAGATATATAGAATTCTTAATATTTGCACAAATAAAATTAACTTTGCAGAATCTTTAATAATCTATAAATTCCTGACAAGCTAAATAAAAAGCTGTTAGGCCATGGATTATGCCAGCAACTAAATCAATAAATTATTATGCGTTCGCTTATTATTTGTCTCACACTATTCACTATACTATCTAACTTAGGTTGTCTTGGGATTGAAAAAGGAAAACCTTTTGAGCATGTAGCTCCTGGAAATTGGAGAGGGGTATTTATTGTTGAAGGAGAAAAAATACCTATTACCTTTAATATTAATAGTTCAGAAGAAGGGCAACCTCAAAATTTTGTATTTTTTAATGGGGAACATCAACTCCAAAGTGATAGCCTTCGTTTTTGGGGAGATACCGTTTATGTTTATTTCGATGATGCCCAAAGCCACCTTAGACTTATATATGAGGTTAACTTAATGGAAGGACATTGGTTTGACAAAACAGAAAAGAGTTATCCTATTTCGTTTCAAGCACAAAATGCTCAAACGCACCGCTTCCCTAATATCCGAATGACTCCTGTTGATAATATTACAGGAACTTGGGCTGTCAAAGCAATTGTATCTCAAGATTCTACTTTAGAAACACAATTGCGTATAGCCACTGAAAAAAATAAAGCCACAGGATCCTTAGTTATTGATAATAACACCTCAATTCCATTAGAAGGGACAATACAAGGAGACAAGATTTATTTATCAGGGTTTGATGGTCGACATATTTGCCTGTTTAATGCTACTATTGCTGATCTTACTGCGCTTCATGAAGGCGTATTAATCATCAATAATGAAAGTATGTTTTGTACTGCTCAAGTAATTGCAGGAGTAGGCCAATAAGCTATTATTAAAAACGACCAAATAAAGATTCTTGTGCAATCATTAAACACAAATTTTACGGCTGATACGTTTAAGGATATTGATGTTTTGGTATTAGGAGATGTTATTTTAGATCATTATCTAATAGGACGAGTAGAACGCATCTCTCCTGAGGCACCAGTGCCTGTAGTTATACACGAGAGAGAGGAGCATCGGCTAGGAGGTGCAGCTAATGTAGCTCTAAACCTACAAGCTTTAGGGGCTAATCCTCATTTAGTTTCTGTAGTGGGAAATGATAGCAATGGAAGTCTTTTCAATACTCTGATGGAGCAACATCAAATAAATGCTAGTGGTATTTTGGCCGATCAGACTAGGCCAACTACTATCAAAACAAGAGTACTCGCTCGAAACCAACAACTCTTTAGATACGATCGCGAACTGACTAGTCCACTAAACGACGATATGGTTGAAGCTCTAAAACTTGCTATCACTCAAAAGTTAGATACTGTAGATATTAAAGTAATTATTTTCCAAGACTATAATAAGGGAATACTCAGTCCAGAAATAATAGATCATACCATACAAGAAGCTCAAAAAAGGAATATTCCTACCGTTGCAGATCCTAAAAAGGCAAATTTTTTAGCCTATAAAGGGATCACCTTATTCAAACCCAACTTAAAAGAGATTAATGAAGGGTTGGGCTTACAGATACAAGAACAAAATTTAGATTTAGGGGCACTTAGTAAGGCTGCAAAGTATATACAAGACCAACTTCAATGTACTCATGTATTGATTACATTAGGAGCTAAAGGATTATTTTTAGGCAGTCCCAACAACTACCAACATTTCCCTACTAAAGAACGTCAGGTAGCCGATGTTTGTGGCGCAGGAGATACTGTAATAAGTGTAGTAGCATTGGGTGTAGCAAGTAATATTTCCATTCAAAACTCTGCTATTTTAGCAAATATTGCGGGGGGACAAGTTTGTGAAAAAATAGGTGTTGTCCCGATCAATAAATCTCAACTATTAGTAGAATCTGCACAACTATTAGACAATTAAATCTGACAAAACAAAAGGCTTTACTACTTTATATAAAAGGCTTTCCCCAAATTATAACAAATCTAATATCTGACAATTCTATTTTATTGTTATTTTTATCTTGAGAATATTCCTATAATATTGTAGAATGAGAGTAGTATCTGCTTGTATATCAAGCTGCGTCATTCTGTTGTCAAAATGACTGTGGTTAATAAAATGTTAAATGGATACTACTATATTTTAAATAAATTTATGTAGTTTTACATAACTTTATAAGCTAAGGATTTAAAAAATTTATTCTTTTAAACTAAAATTAATTAATCATGATTAAAGCCAATCTTACGCAAAAACTCTCTGCGCTATTGGTGGTTGCTCTTGCGGCATTTGCAAGTTCACCAGTTCAAGCACAAACTCCTATTTGGGGTGCAGCAACAGGTAGTGGTGGTGCAGGTTATGCAGACGGTACTATGAGTACTGCTTTTTCTTCTGCTAACGCTGACCCTTATAGTAACACACAACTTTCTGCTACTCAATGGACAACATACAGTCTTTGGCAATGTGCAGCAGCTAATCCTGTTGTAGCTGAAATGACCAATGATAGTGCTCATTGGAAACGCTTACAAGCACCTTATGACACAACTAGTCATGGACCAGTTATCTCTAATCCAGTAGGTGCTACATCTTTTTCTACAGGTTGGCCATCTGGTTCTCCTGGTTCAGCAGATGGAGTAGCTGTATTTGATTCTGATTACCTACACGCTACAGGTGCTTACAATGGTAACAACGGACCTTTTGGTGGAGACCCAACTCATACTTGTACTACACACAAAGGAGAATTAATCTCTCCTCGAATTGACTTGTCTGCAGAGTATAATGCAACAACAGGTGTTGGAACTAACTTGAGTCTTGAGTTTTATGTACTACACCGTTTCTTCTCTGTACCTGAATTATCTGTAAGTTTTTCTTACGATGATGGAGCTACATGGCATGCAAGTGCAGATATCTTATCTGCTGCATCAACAGCTGCTCCTGGGTATCCTAGCTTTCCTACTCCTTTCTTAGGAGGTACTAAAATTTTGATTCCATTCCCTACAGCATGGAATGGATATGATGTATTTGCAGGTCATGACAATACTAAGTGTCGTATTAAATTTACTTGTGAAGCAAGATACTATTATGCATTTATTGATGAAGTATCTATTATTTCTCAACCTGATGTAGATTATGCTATCGCAGGTGGTACTTCTAGTGCTGTAAGCTCTTATTTTGAGATGGCTTCAGCTATGCAAGTGAGTAACAGTCGTTACACTCCTAGCAACCAAGTTGACATGAGTCAATTCCTTTATGGTGCACGTACTAGTAACAAAGGAGCTATTACAGGTTATGATGTTCCTGTATACTTCTCAATCGAGAAATTTGATTCTACTGGTTCTAACTGTGTTATCTATCAAGATACTTTATTGGTAGATACTTTAGCAGCTAATGAAGTAGGTCGTACATCTAACTTTGATTCGATTAGCCCTTCTAAGTTTGTTAATAACTTCTCTTTTGCTACTTTATCTGATGGTTACTCAGATTATGTTTGTACTTATGATGTATTTGCTCCAGCAAATGATTTTGATCCTACAAACAATATGATTACTCGTGAGTTCAGCATTACAGATGACTATTGGTCTAAAGCTCGCTTAAATACTAATGGCGATCCTTACGCTAATGCACCAATGTTGCTTAACAGACCAAGTTTCAATGACTTTGAAATGGGTAGTGTATTCTATGCAGCAAGCAATGATGTAATTGATTCTGTAAAAGTACAATACTATGTACCTGGTGGTTATGCAGGAACAGGATCTCAAGGTCTTAAAGTATATATCTATGAATGGACTGATGGCGGTGGAGCTAGTGGTGTTTTAGATGGTGATATTGCTAATGTTGCTAATCCAAACCCTGAGCTTGTTATAGTAGGTGATGGACTTCTTAATATAACAGGTATTACTGCTGGACAAAGTTACCAAACTGCTACAATTGATGTTGATCCTTTCCCTGTAGGTACAGGTGGTGTTAGCTTAACTGCTGGAAAGCGTTACTTAATTACTATGGCAGAAGGTGTAAATCATGGTGGTAGTGCATTTGATAGTGGTACTGGTTTCTGGTTTGCTGCTGATGAAGGATTAGATTACTTCATGAATGTTTTTGCTGGTGGTACTAGCGCAGGTGGTTTCAGAAGCAACAATGTTTGGTTCCAACCATTCTATGTAGATGAGCCAGGTGGAACAGGTAATGGCTGGTCAACTCCAGGTATTAATGGTAACTTCGTACCTTCTATAGGTGTTATGATGGCTCCTAAAACAGTAAACGCTTCTCTTTGTGCTCCTATTACTTCAGTAGGAGAAGTAGAAAATGTTGTTGCTGGCGAGTTGATGGTTTATCCTAACCCTACTAGTAGTGCAATTAATGTAGAAGTTAACTTTGAGAAAGAAGTTGAAAACATTTCTTACCGTTTAACAGATGTTATGGGTAAAGTAATTAGCACAGCTAACAGCGCTAACGTTCTTAGCGAAGTGAAAACTTTTGATATACAAAGTGCTCCTGCTGGTGTTTACTTTATCACTATCCAAAGTGATAACAACACTATGACTAAGCGTTTTATCAAAGAATAAGACAATAGATAAATACCTTTTCTAAAAAGGATAAAGCCTCTGCAAACTGCAGAGGCTTTTTTTATTGCATAAATGTACTTTTAAGCTTTCTAATAATGGTACTATCCATATTCTCTCCGCCTTTAAGTAACTTTCCCCTCTAGCGAATCACAGCTAAAATTGTTTTCAGCTTTAAATACTACTTACTAAAAGTTAATATTGGCAAAATGTAGCTGCAAATCCCCTCTTATTTTTAGAAGATGTAATCATTCAACTACATAAGCTAATCTCATATAGGTCTAAAGCAAAAAAAAGCGATGCCTAATATTTTTAGACATCGCATCATTACAATAGTATTGTATGTAATATTATTAGTTGTAGGTTATTTCACCTTACCATAAATCATCCAACTTGATACTTTATTATCACTATCCATTAGGAAGATAATTCCAGATTTTTGATAGTATAAGAATGTAGCTTGGCTTCCTCCCATTAGTTTGGTAGGTTTTCCATATTCCTCTTGTACTTCTTTAAGTTTACTCCCAATGGTGATACCTCTAGAAGTCTCATCATCATAACCTGGTTTAGTCATAATGAATCCTTCTATCTCCTCTTTAGTACCATAATATCCACCATAAGTAGCTACAATAATAGCATCAAACTCTTCTTCTTCTACGGATACAACTACAGTTTCTGGACGATTGTCATTTTGAGCACTAATCTTCGTGATTTGGAATTGGTCTCTATCATCAAATAAACCTTCGATAGCTTCAATTCCAACATCTGAGATTAATTCTTCATCACCTTCAATCTCTTCAGGTAATTTTTTCTTAAATAGCTTAGCAAAACCATTATTAGTTACTGCATCTAAATTTGCTTCTGCAATGATTTGACTACCATCTTTGGCAGAACCAAATTCTTTTTTAGCGTCTGATTTTTTATTAGTATTTGCAAAGACAATTCCTCTTGCAATATGACCATTAGCCGCTAACATTTTATTGCCTTGCTCATCAGCCAATTTCACTGCCTTAGCAGCTAAGCCTAGTGCCATCTCATGTTCACCCAACAATTCATGAGTCAATGCTAAGTTAACATAACTAGCAGCATAATTCTCATCAATATGTACAGCATCATTGAACGACTCTTTAGCCGCTTTCAATAAGCGAACACGTTTCTCCTCTTTGGTCTCTCCAGCACCTTTAGTACCAGCATTATCCAAACGAGTGTCCATATCAATACCAAATGGGTATACATATTTCAATTCTTCTGGAGAATATAAAGCCAACGCTTCCCATGCTAAAGCTACACCTGCATTATTATACATCTCACGACTAGGGAAAGTATTAATAACATAATCGTAGCACATAGATGCTTTTTCATAATGTTTAGTCAAACTAAGCATATTAGCAGCCTTAAATACAGGTATCAACTTCTCTAACATTTTTTTAGAGTTGTCATAGATACTCATACGATCCTTACGAGATGGATAACCAAATGTCTCATCAGGAATATTCAGTGCATCATATAATTCTGAGAAGAATTCAGATCCTACAGCCAAAGTATTATACCCTGTCATGTAACCAAAAATACCTCCATAATAATCCGCCTCAGCCTCTATACGAGAACGGTCATCAGAGTTATACATAGAGTTATCTACATTGGTTTTGATTTCTGTATCAGGATTAGCTAAACCAAAGGCATGTGCCCAACCATGATCTTTGTAGAAGTGAGCAATCTCATGCCCCATCACAGTAGCCACTACATTGATAGAATCTTTTTTGAATCGAGTTGCTAAATCATAAATTCCCTCTCCAAAATTGATAGTGTTATTGCTTGGGCTATAATAAGCATTATAATAAGGCTTACCATAACGGTTGTATATAAAATTGAAGGTCGGAGCTTTACGAGTATCTTTTACAGTTTTTGTAATATCTTTATAGACTTTCTCACAAATTTCAGCTTTCAACTTCTGATAATCAGATAGCATATGCTCATCAGGTTGATTATTAAAAGTACTAAAATTGCCAGCACTCATAAAAAACATAGGCATAGCCAAACCTAAAGTAAGACCAGTCCATTTAGTTAAGGAGCTTATGCGTTTTCGGTGTTTAGATAATTTTTTTTTCATAAAGAATGGTATATATATTATTATAGTTGAATAATAAAACTAAACAAAAATAGTGCTTTTTGAGCAAAATGTCTAGAGGTAATATTAGCAAAGATCAAATTTAGTCGTTTACAGAGCATCGTTCCCAAAACAAAAACAACTTACTACAAATCAACCTACTACAAACAAAAACATTAGCTAGACATATAAATTTTGTCTCTTTTTTGGTATTATTTTTTTCTGACTATTTTAATGGTTAAATCGAATTAGGTCTTTTATTCTTATTTTCCAAAACAGTAGTTCTATAGCAAGATAGTATAGATTTTCCTGTCAATTTATGATCTAACCAACTTAATATAACATCTTCTTTATAACCTATTTCCAGTAATTCTTTTTGCAGTTTCTCAAAAATAGCTTGAGGAACTTTGAGTTCATAGAGCTCTTTTGTATTAAAGAAATTTAGAATGATTGGAGTCCCTCCTTCATAAAGCTCATTCTGCTTCAAAAAATACTTAGTAGTATCAATAAAATGTGATAATATATTAGTCTGGTCTAATTCGAAATAAGCAATTATAATCAATAATCGTGCTGTAGTTGTATAATTCAGAACTTGAACCTCTAGAGGGAAAGAATCTTTCAAATCATTAATACTCAATAAAGCTTTATAATCCTCCTTAACAAAATTATATTTTATCTGGTCATACCACTCTGTATAAACTTCACCTTGTAACTCAGAATTTATGTATTGGCTAATATCTTCCACTGTATGTTCTAAAACAAAATCTTGAGGCAATACACCTAACAACTCCAAATACCGAACTGCCCTTTTCAGCACAAAAATAGAGCGTGTAGCCAAAAGCCCTAAACCCTCTTTTTTCAAAAAAGCACTCCACAATTCAATTAACTCCAACATCTCTTGATATCGATGAGTTCCTCGCAAGATTTTTAAATGTGTAGCCATTACAGAGCAATAAGCAATCTTATTGGTTTCCTGAAAAGCAGCAATATCATGTACTAATTTTATTGATTTCTTGCTAATCTGATAGCTTTCTTCCAATTGATTTTGAGCAAAAAAATACTGTATTTTCACCATATACAGCTTATATTTCAAGATAGGTAAAGATGGCTCAGGATAATCTAATAATGCTTGGAAAATTTCTTGTGGAACAGAATCTTTTCCATGTTTTTTCATAGCATGAATACCCTTTATAAAAAATTGATTTAAATCTCCTTGGATTCTCAAAGCATCTACAGCCAATAGCTGTTCATTTAAGGCTTCTAAGCTTTCTTCAATTGATTTTTTATCCATTTTATTAAAAACCAACCCTGACTTCCATAAAGCTGCTTCAGCCCAAATTGCATAACTATCATTCTTTTTAGCCTTACCAATAAGCTTATCTAAGCTCTGTATTGCCTCATCTATAAACCCTTTATCTCTCAATATTACACAATAATCAAATTCTTGCCTTAGCTTTATTTCGGTATCTGTACCTACTTTAGACGAACGCAGACTTTTCATAATTGCATCATACAAATGCTTTTTATGAACTTTGAAATTCTTTTTGACTAATGTTGTAGCTTTTAGCTTTTTCAGGAGTTTTGCCTCATCATAGGAGGATTGCTGATTAAGCAAATCAAAAAGCTCAATACTCAAACTATTATTCTTGTATTTAGCAACTTGCAATTTAAAGCTACGTTTCTCTGACTTAGTCATAGACTTCACTAGTCTAAACAATTTATTGGATGGTGTTTTCATACTCTAAATATAGCTTGAATACTTAACTTATTATCAAAATTCTATTTGATAAAAAATTATAATTAAAGTACTTTTGATTTATATTTTTTCAATCTCTTAAATAGATAACAATATGCGAGTATTATCAACCTTAATTTTCTCTTTTATATTCTTGGCTACTCAAGCCCAAATAGGATTAGAACATATTTATAATTATTCTCAAGGATCAGCAGCTCCTATGGATGTAGCTAATTTAGAAAGTGCAGGAAAAAAATATGTAGTTCAAAGTAATGCCTGGGAAGTTAATATATATAACCTAAATCATTCAATCTATAAAACAATCAGCATACCTACTGTTAACCTTATAGATACAAATGCTTATGATGAATATACCAATAGAGTGTTCTATATAAAAGAAGGATTATTTGACCAAGATGCAGAAGTTGAGTTTATGTTAATGATTGACGGCTATAATTCTGTTAATAATAATGACACTGTTATTACAGCTATAATTAATGAAACAGGTTCTATTTTGTTCAAGCAAGGGAATGTTAGACCTGTTTATAAATCTACAGATATTTTATCTTCTATTTTTAATACAGCAACTAATGGAACAAAAATGATTTTATCAGACTCTGATTATCCTAGTACAGCTGCTTATGTTTACTCCTTACCAGGTACGTTGAGTTGTGATCCTTGTGGGAGTATTACTGGTTTCAGAAGCCCTAGTGTAGTCAATTCTGCTTTTGAAATGGAGAACAGCCCCAATCCTGCCCAAAACTATACAAACATCAATTATCAATTACCCCAAGATGTAGAAAAAGCTGTATTAACTATTTATACCATTGATGGTGTAATGCTTAAAAACTATACTATTGATCAGCAGTTTGATCATCTTCGAATTTCTACACAAGAGTTGTCTAGTGGTACATACCTATACAGTATCAGAACAGATAAAGGCGAAGTTCAGAGCAAAAAAATGATTGTTATCAAATAGAACTTCAACAGATCCTAAAATTATCTGATAAAAAGGGAATTATATTAAGCCAAAAACTATTGGAGTATATTCTATTGAATTTAATAGAATTCTGTATTTTTGGTGCGCTTGACCAATACGCTTGAGTTTGTAGTCAATAACGGTTGGTTGAGAGTTTTTTATTAGATAGTTTGTGTCTTTTTATTCTAGAATAAAAAGAGCAGTATTTTTTCTACTCAATTGAGTAGAAAAAATTCACAAACTATGATTAATTTATTCACTTTTTTAACAAACAAAAAATTATGATTGACATCACTCTTCCTGATGGCAGCGTTCGTAAGTATGAATCGGGAGTAACTGGACTAGAAGTAGCCAAATCGATTAGCGAAGGCTTAGCAAGAAATGTATTAGCAGCCGAGATTAACGGTGAAATATGGGATGCAACACGCCCAATTACCGACAGCTCTAATATCAAGTTGTTGACCTTTCGTGAAGATGGTGGCAAATCTGCCTTCTGGCATTCTAGTGCACACTTAATGGCAGAGGCTCTAGAGGCACTCTATCCAGGTATCAAATTTGCCATTGGACCTCCTATCGAGAATGGATTTTACTACGATATCGACTTAGGAGAACGTACCATTTCTGGTAATGAATTGGAAGCCATTGAGAAAAAAATGATTGAGTTGGCTCGTCAGAAAAACGAGTATGTCCGCACATCTATTTCTAAAGCGGATGCCATCAGTTATTTCAAAGAAAAAGATGATGAATACAAGCTGGAACTCTTAGAAGGCTTAGAAGATGGGAATATTACATTCTACCAACAAGGTAATTTTACTGACTTGTGTAGAGGGCCTCACATCCCACATACTGGTTTTATCAAAGCAGTTAAACTCTTGAACATTGCAGGTGCTTACTGGCGTGGCGATGAGACTCGTCAGCAATTAACTCGTATTTATGGTATATCTTTCCCTAAAGCTAAAGCACTCAAAGAGTATTTAGTCATGCTAGAGGAAGCTAAGAAGCGTGATCACCGTAAGTTGGGTAAAGAGTTAGAATTGTTTATGTTTTCGGAAAAAGTAGGTGCTGGTTTACCAATTTGGTTGCCAAAGGGTACTGCACTACGTAACCGCTTACAAGATTTTTTAACTAAGGAACAAATTAGACGTGGATACCAATTGGTATCTACACCACATATTGGACATAAAAACTTATACATCACTTCTGGACACTATGAGAAGTATGGGGAAGATAGCTTCCAACCTATTCAAACTCCAAAAGAGGATGAAGAGTTTATGCTAAAACCAATGAACTGTCCTCATCACTGTGAGATTTTTGCACACAAACCGCATTCTTACAAAGAATTGCCAATGCGTATTGCAGAGTTTGGTACAGTGTACCGCTATGAGCAAAGTGGGGAGTTGCATGGTCTATCTAGAGTACGTTGTTTTACTCAAGATGATGCACATATTTTCTGTACTACAGATCAGTTAAAAGCTGAGTTCTTGGATGTAATTGATTTAACACTGCATGTTTTCAAGAAAATGGGCTTTAGTGAGTTTACTGCTCAAATCTCTTTGCGTGATCCAGAAAAGCCAGAAAAATACATCGGTTCTGACGAAAACTGGAACGCTGCCGAAAATGCGATTATAGAAGCTACTCAAGAAAAGGGCTTAAAAACAGTAACTGAGCTAGGTGAAGCTGCATTTTATGGTCCTAAATTGGATTTCATGGTGCGTGATGCTTTGGGTCGTTCTTGGCAGTTGGGTACTATACAGGTAGATTATAACTTACCAGAGCGTTTTGAGCTAGAGTATGTTGGTTCTGATAACCAAACACACCGTCCTGTTATGATTCACCGTGCTCCATTTGGTTCATTGGAGCGTTTCATTTCGGTACTGATAGAGCATACTGCCGGTAAATTCCCGCTGTGGTTAACTCCTGAGCAATATGTACTGATTCCAGTGTCTGATCGTTTTGTGGAATATGCAGAGAACATCAAAAACAAACTGGAAGAAAAAGATATTCGTGGTTATGTAGATGCTCGTAACGAGACTGTAGGTCGCAAGATTAGAGATACTGAGCTTAAACGTATTCCATTGATGCTAATTGTTGGAGAAAAAGAGGTGGAAAGTGGTACTGTTTCGGTACGTCTACAAGGTGTAGAGGATGGAGACAAAGGTGCATTATCGGTTGATGCCTTTACTCAGTTCTTCCAAGAATTGTTAGATGCAGAGGGCTAAACCTCCAAAGCTATATAGTAGCTTATAATATAATATTTAGCGAGGTGCATATTGTACCTCGCTTTTTTTAATTCTATATATGTTTATGTTTCACCTCTTTCGTTTATTGTTGATTGTCTATCTCTGTAGTCTAAGCTTTAGTAGTTCTGCTCAGCCACAAGCCTATTTGGATAGTTTAGAGCATTTGGCTAGTATAGAAAAAGATGCCTATACTAAATCTAAAATACTAAAAGACCTTGCTTATGCCTATATCTACAGCAATCCAAAAAAAGGAGTGGCCCATGCAAAAGAGAGCTTATCTATAGTCCCTAAAGATAGCTTAATAGCCTATGCCGGCGTCTATAATCTATTGGCTTCCTTACATGGAGCTCAAGGTTATACTCAAGAAGCCTTAAGCTATTTAGATACAGCTTTGACTATTTTCACAAAAATAGATGATACAAAAGGTATTGCTAAAGTTTATAGCAACAAAGCAAATGTTTATCGCTTGCTCAGCGAATATGATTCTGCTGCTCAATATGTTTATAAAGGAATGGTCTTAAACGAACAACTCAAAGATACTTTGGGAGTTGCTCAAAATTATACAACATTAGTTTCGATTGCTATTGTTCAAAATGATAATGAAAAGGCATTAGAATATGGTTACAAATCGGTAGAACTGTATAAACAATTGAATGAACTCAGCGCCCTAGCTATTAATTATTTTAATTTAGGAATTATATATGAAGATCTCTCTGCAATCGATTCTGTAACCTACTATACAGAGTTGGCGCTAGATATTTTCAAACAACAAAATGATGAAGCCTCTTGTGCAATGGTCTACGACCAATTGGGGCGATTCTACAGAAAACAAAAACAGTTAGAAATTGCATCTATCTATTTAGAAAAAGCAATTGGCTTAAAACAGCATTTATCTATCCAGAAGTATCTCAAATTGCACTTAAATCTTGCTGCTCTACAATTTCAACTAAAAAACTATACTTACAGTTTAGAACTTGCTCAAGAAGCTTTAAAACAAGCTCAACCACTCAATTTCAAAAAAGTAGTGCATGATGCTTTAGAAATAATCTATAGTTGTTATGGAGTTTTAGGGAATTTTGAAAAAGCATTCTACTACCAAGAAGAATTTATTTTATTAAAAGATTCTATCTTGAATGAAAACAAGCAAGAACAAATAAAGAATCTTGAAATAAAGTATGAAACCAAGAAAAAAGAACAAGAAAATCAACTCTTAGCTCAAGAGAATCAACTTTTAGAAAAAGAACGTGATATAGAAAAACTCAAAGCAGCAAAAAACCTACAATTCACTTATGGTGCGCTTATCGGGTTGCTACTAGTAATTTTAATAGCCTACCTTATACTTAGAGATAACAAAACAAAAGCACTCCAGCAAACAACCCAAATCAAGCACCAATTGCTACGCAATCAGATGAACCCACACTTTATATTCAACTCCTTGAATGCCATTCAAAGTTTTGTGTATAAAAATGAGCCTAGAGCAGCTGGTAAATACTTATCCTCTTTTGCCAAACTGGTAAGAGCTATTCTAGAAAATTCGAGGGACGAATACATTACACTTCATAAAGAAATACAGTGGTTAGAAAACTACCTAAAGCTCCAATTGTTGCGTTTCGATAATAAATTTGATTACCATATTGACATCGATGATGAGCTAGATATGGATTCTACACTTATCCCTCCTATGCTCACTCAGCCTTTTATTGAAAATGCTTTGGAACATGGTCTCAGTCAAATAGATTATCAAGGGCAATTAGATATTAAATTTCACTTAACAACAGATCTACTCGAAGTAAAAGTAGAAGATAATGGTATTGGCATAAATAGCAAGACAGACACACAAAAGGATCATGTATCTTTAGCAACTGTTATCACCAAAGAACGACTAGATTTTTTGAATAAAAAAAGTAGTCTCCAAATCAATTTTAACATTGAACAGCTTAGTCCTAAAGGAACAGTTGTTACCTTTAGGATTCCATTAAAACAGAACTTTTAGACCAATCTACTTATGCATATATTAATAGTTGACGACGAAAAAAGAGCAAGAGAAACCGTTCATCAAATGCTCAAATTGTATTGCCCTGAAGTAACTCAAATTTCGGAAGCAGATAGCGTAAAAGCTGCTGTAGAGGCTATTCATCAACAGTCGCCTTCTCTTATTCTTCTAGACATAAGGTTAGGTGATGGGAATGGTTTTGATGTACTCAAACGCACCATAGGCAAATCATTGAATGTAATATTCATAACTGCCTATGATGAATATGCCATAAAAGCACTCAAAGTATCTGCTATTGATTACCTCCTAAAGCCAATTGACCTAGATGAATTTTTGGAAGCTATTCAGAAAGCCAAACAAAAGATAACTCAAGACCTTTGGAATGAGCGGATTGGCCTATTTCTGCAGAATGTAGAAACTCCAAACACTCAAATTAAAAAACTAACCTTAAAAACAGCTGATAGCATTCATATTATTAATATAGAGGATATCGCTTATTGCGAATCTGACCGAAACTACACTACCTTTCACTTAATTGATGATAGAAAAATCTTAGTCTCCAAATCTCTAAGAGAATACGAAAACCTACTACCTAAAAAGAATTTCATGCGTACACATCAGTCTTATTTAGTTAATTTTGACCATGTTATTCGCTATGAAAAAGGTGACAAAAACTACCTAGTCACTAACAACGAAAAGCAAGTACCTGTCGCTATTAGAAAAAAAGATCAGGTTATTCACTTCCTCAAAGATTTACATTAACTTTTAATGGTAAATACTAATAGAAAAGGATTCTAAAACGAATCTACAACAAACATCAACGAATATACACTCCTCTCCTACACTTGTCCATTAAGCAAGCAAGCTTGTACTGAATAAGATACTTTTGTAATCAGATAATTGAAACAACCATACAGAGTTGCTAAAGAGTATACTGCAACCTACTCTTTGTGCAGCTTTTTATGGGCTGCTTCAAGATTACATTAACCATAAATTATTCAGTAATGAAAAAGACATCACTCTTGACAATTGTGTTTTTAGTCTTCTTTTTAGGAATGCATTCTAATGCAGATGCTCAATTTGGCAAGCTAAAATCAATGGCCAAATCAGCCACTAAAAAGAAAGCAAAAAAAGAAACGGCTAAAGCAGACCCAAAATCTAGTAGCTCCTCTTCATCCTCATCTTCCAGTTCTAGTTCGTCTAAATCTTCTGGTCAAACTTCTAGAGAAAAGATGGAAGCAAGCCCTGCTGTTCGATATATCCGAAGTTTCAGAAATAATCTTTCTTTTGGAAACTTAGAAGAATGTGCTGAAGCACTCGAAAAAATTAAAGAATTAGATCCCAACTGGTCAGAACTGGAGCAAGATCAAGCGGCTTATGATAAACTCAAACAAGAGCGTGATAAAGGAGCAGCAGAGGCAGCCTTAAGCAAAAAACTAAGCAGCTATACAGAGAGCATTTCTTGGTTTGAGGATAAATTAGATACTTATTATAGAACAGTAGGTTCTACAGATAAAACCTATTGTGATAAGTTAAATAAAGAACAGTTTTTAGTACTTAAAAAGGAAATTAACGCAAGTGATTTCAAGACAGAAAGTCACCAAAAAAGTATAGAAAAAGTAGAAGTATTCTACACTAACTCTGTGCCTAAGGTAAAAGAATATACCTTAAATGATATGAAGGAAGGAACCCGTTCTCTTGAATATTGGTCAGCAGAAAACCGAAAAACAGACGAGTTTCTAAAATCTTTTCAGCCAGGTGACCGTCCTGACCATACGATCAAAAAATTGACTAAATCAATTAGCTATGGAAAAGAATTCTTGAAATTAGCTCCTACCGATGCCGATGTTTTAGCCTTAGTTCAAAAACAAGAAGCGGGTATCAAAGAATTAACAGTGCTTTCGGATAGTGATGAACTCAAAAACCTAGATGCCAAAGCTCATCAATTTAGAATAAGCAAAGTTAGAATAACAAAAGCACACCTTAGTGACTCTAAATTGAGTGCTATTGCAACTAAAAAAACAGCCGCAAGAGGTTATGGCAAAGTATTGAGAGTCAGTATTACTTCAGATTGGTTTGTAGTCAAGAATGAGTTTGACCTACCTAAAGAAAAGAAAATACTAATAGAAACTGCTCATAAGGCCGAAGATGGCAAATGCTATCGTGTAGAGGGTTATTTGGTTAGAGACTATGAAGGTGGTGGAAAATACTCTAGCAATATTCTTTATCAGAATAAGCACCAAAAAGAAGAAATGAACTGCAATAATGTCAACAAATAAATATTGCTCATTCAACCATTTTAAAAATCAAAATCAACATACATAATATCATGAAATCAGTATTCAATTCAATCTTATTTTTAGCCCTATCTATTTTTTTAGTTGCCTGTAGTGAAGATGCTGCTACTAATGATGCAGAAATAAAAGAAGAAGTTAGCAGCTCTAATGATGGCTATATTTCTATTGAAGAACTTAACCTGAATTTTGAGAAATACGAAGGCAAACAAGTAAAAATAAAAGCCTTTAGTTATGGTGCCTTAAAAGTAAATGGCACAAGACAAATGCAGTTTGGGACTAAACCCCAAAGCAAAAATGATTCTTACGACATAGCAGTCATTGTATTTGAAAATGAAAATGATCCTTTATTGAACATCAAAGAAGATGAAGAGATCGCATTAGAAGGCAAAGTTGGAGAAGATGAATATGGTGCTCCTAGACTTATTAATCCTAAAAAATTATAATGAAAACAATATTTAATTCAATCTTATTTTTAGCTCTATCCTTTTTTCTAGTTGCTTGTGGCGGAGATGCTGCTACTAGCAATTCAGAAACCAATAACCCTCCCAAAGAAGAGTCAACTAGTCTTACTTGTAATGATCTTAATAGTAAATTTGATGAACTCAAAGATCAAGAAATTACGATAAAGGCTATTAGTTGGGGAGCTAGCGAAACCATGTCAGGGGTGAATCTCGCTTTAGGGGATGAAGTCTTATCTGGACTAAAACAAGCAAAAGTACAAGTAGTATTTAGCACAGAGAACGGAGCAATAGCCAAAGCTATTGAAAAAGATGCCGAAGTTACCATAAAAGCTACTGTCAGTGAGTCTAAACATGGAGCTATCTATCTAACCAATCCTACTGTTTTATAAGAAAAGGCTTTGCCCCTATTTTTTAATTTTAGTTAAAGATCCTTACATAAAGTTACTCCCAAGTCCTAATTTCAAAAGGTGTATATAGGCTTGGGGGTTTTCTTTTTTATTCAACAGCAACCTGAGTTATGATAACTACCCTTATTTTGACCGTAATAGGAATTCTAGCTATTGTTCTTATCTTTTTTACCATTCCACTTTTAGCTAAACAGCCCAAAAACCTTTGGATGCTCATTCCTAGTATTCTGCTGGGATTAGTCTTTGCCTATATTTCTGCAGATGAGTTAGAAAGCAATTTCACAGCCTATATTTTAGTATTTCCTCTAGTTATGCTCATGGTTTTAGCTTTACTTTATAACATGGTGCCTAATTCTTCTTCTAGGGAATAACCCCTCCTAAAAAATGGAAAGCTCTGTGAAACTAGTTCACAGAGCTTATACCAAACTTCCATTAATTAACCCTAATCGCTCATCACTATATTGTCGCCTGTTTCGTTATCCCACACAATCACAGTGCTGATATCCTCAGGAACATATATAGTGTATTTTATTTCTTCCTTACAGTCTTGACCTTTTACCATTATAGATCCCTTTTGTTTATCCTCTATTCGGATAGCTCTATTATCTCCTGTTAACTCTAATTCATATCGTCCATTCTTAATCAGGTGATCCAAAAAATAGAGATTAGGAATAGAAATCTTAGCACTCCCACATACCCAAATTCTAGATCCTGCTGCCTTTTTGACTTCTACATTTCCAGATTGAATATGAATATGGACAGAAGACGGCAATTCTTCCTGTTCTATGTTAATGATTTGATGAATATTCTTTGAGGCATTTTGTGCAGATAGGTAAGTAATGCCCAAACAACTTATAAGAGTGAGTATAAAGTATTTCATAGCCCCTGTGTTTTAGTGTATATTTAATGCCCCCAATACAATAATACAAAAAAACCACGAGTAAAAGAATTTTATTTCACAAAAATTCTAAAAAACATATCTTTTATTCTGCAAAAAACAAACAATTCAAAATTTAAAGCAAACCGTGTATGTGTTTTTAACACACAAAAAATGTGAACCCATAGTTGAATTCACATATATATTAAACTATAAAATAGTTCTAGGCTTTTTGAAATCCCACTTTTTATCAAAATGAAATTCTAAATTAAAATCTTAATCAGATTCAACCTGATAGTCATAATCGATCTCCTCATCAGAATCAGATTCAACTTGATAATCATAATCGATCTCCTCATCAGAATCAGTATTTGTATTTGTATCAAAACCCGAATCTAAATTATGAATTTGTACATTTTCAATATACTCTGGCACATAAAATACATAAGATATTGTTTCTGAACAATGCTCTCCCCTAATCACTATATCATTATTAAACTTAGCTTCAATATTGATGCTCGACTCTCCTCCTGAAGGAATAGATTCTAGTTCATACCGTCCATTATCCATCAAGTAATTTAAAAAGGGTAAGTTATCAAAAGAAATCGAAACCCTAGTTTTTGCTTGCACACGAGTTCCTCGTATTTTTATCACTTCTACATCGTCACCATGTACATGGAGATTCAATGTTCTAAGTTCTTTTTCATCATCCCCTAAGGCAATCAGTTGGTGAACATTTTTAGAGGCCTGAGCTTCTAATTGTAGATTACATAAAACTATTAAAAATCCGATTAAAAGAGTAGAGAGTTTCATCTGGAAAAATTTTAGGTTAGGTGTATCTTATGTTAAGAATACCACAAAAACCAGACCTCTCTATAATCAAAATAAAGTCAAATAATTACAAATATTTTTAAAAGAAATATATTTTAAAATTAAGATTTTTTCTATTTTGTAGACAACTCCTAAATGGTTTTAATCCTAAAAAAACAGCACCTTATGCCTTGTGCATAAAGTGCTTGTCATCCATTAACTAAAATTCACCCAATTTTACTCTTGAAAACTTATATTTATTGAAGTTTTATATTAATTATCTATTGCAACAACAGCTCGCTCTCCTGTTTCCAAACTCATAGCACTTACCTGCTCTATAGACTCTGGTATATATACTATGTAGCTCAACTCTTCCTTACACTCCTTACCTTTTATAATAATTACATTATTATTTTTCTTGCTGCTGATGCTTAATTCAGTTTCTAAATTATTGGTCTCTTGTACCAACTCATAACGGCCTTTATCTATCAAAAACTCTAACATATTCAGATTTGGAGTTTCTAACTTAACAGTAATCTCTACACGAATTCGGCTACTTTTTACTTTTTTAATTTGAATATTAGAAGAGGGTACATTAATATTTAATTTTTCAATACTCTCTTTCATTGTAAACAACTGGTGAATATTTTTGGAAGCTTGTGCAAAACTTATAGTAGACCCTATTACCATCAAAATACTTATCATCAATACTTTTTTCATAACTAATAGGAGTGTTTTTTTTAGTCTTCCAAATGTTTCTATTTCCTTCTGTTGTTTTTATTTCTTTTTTTTGTGTGTTACATCTCTTTATGCTGATAAAATTTTGGATATTACCCTTCTAGCGAAATTTTTTCTGATTTTTTTTTGTTTTTCTATTTTTAAAATCTAAACCGTTTTACTATTCAAGTCTTATGAATCCTATTTCCAAAACTCTTGTATTTTTCATTCTGAGCTTAGGTATAATCAATCTTACAGCATGTTCTCATGAAGCAGATAATTATCCAACAAAAGGTATTGATATCTCCCATTATCAGAAGCGTATTGATTGGAAAAAATTTAAAGAGAATAATTTAGAATTTGTATTAGTCAAGGCAACAGAAGGAGGATTTTATAAAGATTCGTTATTTCAACATAATTGGAAAAACCTAGATCAATTACCTGTAGTGAAAGGTGCTTATCATTTTTTTCGACCTAAGGTTGCAGTCCAACAACAAATTCAAAATTTTATAGAAGCAGTTGACCTACAATCAGGAGATTTAGTTCCAGTACTAGATATAGAAGTTACCGATAAGGTAACCACAGACCTAATAGTTCGAGACATTAGAATTTGGTTGCAGTATATAGAAAACCATTACAATGCTAAACCTATTGTATACACCTACAAAAGCTTTTATGAGCAGCACCTAAAGGGGCAAATAGACAATCCTATTTGGATAGCCTATTATAATAGATCTGCTGCTACAGATATTCCTTGGGAATTTTGGCAATACAGCGATAATGGTTCTATACAAGGAATTGATGGCGCAGTGGATTTGAACGTTTTTTTTGGTAAAAAAGAGGAACTCCAGCAATACTGTTTACCATAAA
Source organism: Aureispira sp. (assembly GCA_024222455.1). GTDB lineage: Bacteria > Bacteroidota > Bacteroidia > Chitinophagales > Saprospiraceae > JAAEPD01. Next base: position 1,910 of record JAAEPD010000087.1, on the reverse strand, counting down.
TTAAAATCCCTAAAACTTGCGTTAATATAATTTTTTATAGAATATTGAACTATTCAAAAACCCTAAACAACCATACCCATGTACAAAACTATTCAATTATTAAGCCTTCTAAGTTTCTTATTTTTTATTAGCTCTTGTGGTTCATCAGAATACAATTCGCTAGAAGAAGCCTTAGAAAACCCAGAAGCTGTAACAGTTCTAAAACTAGGCGAAAAGGGCTTAAGTCAAATAGATGATCGTATTGGACAATTAACCAATCTAAAAAAACTCCATCTAGGTAAAAATGAGTTGACCTCATTACCCGAAAGTATTGGGCAATTAACACAACTTGAAGAATTATACTTGGGATACAACCAACTGACAACTCTACCCAACTCGCTGGGTAACCTCAAAAATCTTAGACTGCTAAAAGTGGGATACAATAACCTAGCAGAAGTGCCTAATTGTATTTGTGAGTTGGTGGGTTTAGAGCGTTTGCATATAGGGAGCAATCCGATTAGTAGCTTACCTCCATGTATGGCAAACTTAAAAGATCTAAAGCACTTAGGTTGCAAAAAAACTGAGCTTTCGAGTGCAGAACAAGATAAAGCAGGTGAGTTTTTCCCGAATGCTAAACTAAAATTTTAAACAGGAAGTCTATTCTATCAAGAAAAAACGCCTTGTAGAATTTATCTACAAGGCGTTTTTTTTATACTAATGTTCTCTTTGCATAATCATGCTCAAAAAAGCTTTTAAAGGCTCTTTTTGTTTTGCAGGTAAATCCACCTGAGCAAGATATTCTAATGCTTTATTTTCATAGTTTTGAATCTCTTTATTAATAGCTTCTACAACTCCAGAAGCTGTAAATATAGCTCTGACTGCTTCTATTTTTTCCTCCTCCTTTGTGGAGTTTGTTGAAGTAGTCATCCAAGTCATCAACTCTTGACGAGTGGTCGCATCTACCAATTCTAAAGCTTTTAAAACCAAGTACGTCTTTTTATTCTGAAGAATATCACCACCTATACGTTTACCGACCTTAGCAGACTCTCCAAAGGTGTCTAACAAGTCATCTTGCAGCTGAAAAGCAATCCCCATATTTCGGCCAAACTCAGCTACTAAATCAGCTTGAGTTTCTGTGGCGCCACCAACCAAGGCTCCTATTTTCATCCCACCATGTACCAACACAGAGGTTTTGAGTTCTATCATACGGATATACTCTGGTATACTCACTGTTGAGCTCGTCTCAAAATTCATATCCATTTGCTGCCCTTCACAAACGCCAATAGCAGTTTCATTAAAAACTTTAATAACTATAGGCAACAACTCACTAGCAACTTGAGCAACATACTGATAAGCATAAACCAACATTACATCTCCCGAAAGAATTGCAGTATTTGTATTATATTTAGTATGCACTGTTGCCTTGCCTCTTCGTAGAGGGGCTTCATCCATAATGTCATCATGCATCAAAGAAAAATTATGGAACAACTCTACACCATAAGCAGGGGCTAAACTAGGTTTAAGCTCTTCCGAAAAAAGATTACAAGCCATCATTACTAAGATTGGACGCATTCTTTTACCTCCTAAGGCTAATATATAATCTAATGGTTCGTACAATTCTTTCGGACTCAAGTCAAATCCATTTTGTCCTAGATATTCCTCAAATTCGCTACGTAGATCTTGTATTGTGTGCATAAGGTATATTATATATAATAATCAGATTCCTAAATAAACATAGAAAGAACAGAAGCCTTCTTATATTGTTTTTGGTTTCTCTCTTTTTTTATAAATGAAGTGATTTAAAAACTAAAAGTTAATGTGAGATATTTTTTAAGAAAAATCATAGCAAAAACTAAGTAGTGGGCTTGAATCCAGTTTTGAGCAGAAGTCTCAAATCGAATTAGCAGGGAACGAAAAGCGTCCACCCAAGC
>JAAEPD010000086.1 GCA_024222455.1 Aureispira sp. | reverse complement strand
TAAATTGTTCTTTTTTATTTAGCCCTTCGTTAGACAACCTACCTTAATAGCTAAGGCTATTAGGCAGAACATCTACCTTGTCTAATCAAAAAATTACGGCTTTATCTCTATACAAAATTTACTTACATAACCTTTAATATAATATTATTGAGTGCTTAAGCCCGCTCTGACTATATTCATGAAGTCTTCTTTTTTCAAAGCTGCCCCTCCTACTAAACCTCCATCAACATCAGGTTGAGAAAATAATTCTTTAGCATTGGATGGTTTACAGCTTCCTCCATACAAAATAGTGCACTCTTGTGCGATTTCAGCAGAGTATTTTTCTTCTATTAATGTTCTAATAAACTTATGCATACTTTGAGCTTGCTCAGGACTTGCTGTTTTTCCAGTTCCTATAGCCCAAACAGGCTCATAAGCTACAACCACTTTTTTGAATTGGTTGGCAGACAAGTGAAACAATCCTTGCTCAAGCTGTTCTTTCACATGTTGCTCATGTGTAGCAGCTTCGCGTACCTCTAATGGCTCACCACAACAGAATATAACTTCCATATCATGGGACAAAACTGCATCTACCTTTTTAGCTAAAAGCTCATGAGTTTCGCCAAAATATTTTCGACGCTCAGAATGGCCAAGAATAACACAGTCAACTCCCAAGTCTTTCAACATTTTAGGAGAAATTTCCCCAGTATAAGCTCCACTATCTGCATAGTGGCAATTTTGGGCAGCTATCTTACATTGAGGGCAATCTTTGCGCATACCATTAATGGCATGTAAGTACAAATAAGGGGGGGCTAAGACTACAGATATATTACCTTCTAATACACTAGAATCGGTAATAACCTCTGAAGCTAATCGAAAAGCTCCCATAAGGTCTTGGTTCATCTTCCAATTACCTGCTACAATTACTCTTCTGCTCATAGTTTATAAGTATATGTTTATATGTTTATTCTTCTTGAAAGCACTAAAATTGGCCTAATATTGTCGCAAAATTAATGATTTTTTAACAAAATTTAGCCTGTCTTAAAGTTAAATAAAGATCAATTATTTACATATAATTAATCTTATGTACGCTTCTAACCTTTAGATCGCTATTTTTAAAGGGCTTACAGCCTAAACACCAAAATATATTCCGCAATTACGCTGATTTGCGAATCATTTAGCACAACTGGATTTTCATAAACATTGAACAAATAGTCTATCAGCTATTTCAATTAAATCATATTATTTTGTCATTTTTTTAGGTATTCCATAAAAAAGCCCAATAATTTTAAAATTATTGGGCTTTAGACTTTTACATCTAACTAAGTTTCAGACTCTTTCTTCATAGATTTCCTTCCTTTCCGTGACATTATTTTTTTTCTTTTTCTAAAATCTACAATGCCTTAAAAACATCTAAATGCTCCTAATTTAGGATTCACAACTGATATTTCGTGAGAGCTAAAATGAGCTTCTATAAGATCAACTATTAATAGTTTCGGCTACGATTTTAGCTGAAGATAAACAAAGAGGAATTCCTCCTCCTGGATGTACGCTACCGCCACAAAAGTATAAGTCTTTTATACGCTTGGAAGCGTTGGAATGTCTAAAAAATGCTCCTGTTCGACTATTAGAACTAATTCCATACAAAGACCCTTGGTAAGAGAGCGTTCTGTTCTGTATAATTCGAGGTTCAAAAACCTCTTCTACTTCTATATACTTTTCTATATCTGTATTTAAGGTTCTGTTGATTTTGGCTATAATTACTTTGCGTGCATGAGCCACTAACTCATCCCAATTTTGCCCCTCCATATGTGGTACATTGATCATAGTAAACCAATTTTCACAGCCCTTTGGAGCATCTTCTTTGCAATGCTTACTTGTGATATTAATATAAATAGTTGGGTCGTCTGTAATAGTCTTTTTATTAAAAATACAGTCAAACTCCTTTTCGGAATCTTCAGTCATCAAAGCATTATGCAAAATTAGTTCGGGAAACTCTTTTTTGATACCCCAATAAAATACGATTCCAGAAGAGGAACGTGGTTGTTCTAGTACTTTAGTTGGTTTTGATGCATTGGGCAGTAGATGCTTATAAGCAAAATAAACATCCATATTGCAAACAACAGTATCATAATCCATCTTCTTCTCCCCTATTCGGATACCTTTTGTCTTTTTATTTTCTACTAGTATTTCATCTACCTTCTGACCAAAATGGAACTGCACTCCTAAATCTTGGGCAAGCTTATACACACTTTGACTAATGTCATGCATTCCTCCTTTGGGCAGAGCTATCCCTAAACCTAATTCTAAATGTCCCACAAGATTAAGAATACTAGATGCTTCATAAGGATTAGAACCATTGTAGGTTGCAAACCTATTGAACATTTGCACCAACTTAGGATGGTTGAGCGCTTTACTGTTCACTTGGTTCATAGATTGAAACAGTTGCAATCGTGGAGTTCTCAAAACAGCTCGAAGGGTATTAAGACTGAGATAAGTTTTGAGTTGATGCAATGATTTTCGGATAAAAAGGTCACCAACTGTTTCAAACTTAAACTGGTTTTTGGCCACCATATTCCGAACAGGTTGACTATCTACTTTCAACTGCTCTTCTACTTGTTTTGCAAACTTTTCGATATCTGCATAGCTAGTCATTCGGGTACCATCCTCCCAAAAATAATTGCAAACATCATCTACATATTCATACTCAAAATAATCTTTAGGATCTTTGCCACAAATCGAAAATACTTCATCTACATATTGAGGCATAGTAAAAATGCTTGGTCCTGCATCAAAGCGATAGTTACCTACTTTTATTTGAGTAAGTTTACCTCCTGCATAATTTTGGTGTTCAAAAACATCGACTTGATGACCTGCATATTGCAATCGTGCGGCAGCAGCTAAACCTGCTATACCTGCTCCCACTATGGCTATTTTCATGATAAAATTGTTTACTTTTTTAAAAATATAGTTGGTAAACAGTCTTTTTCTAGAATGGTTTTGATGGAGGGTTCTTTTTTTTATAAATGTTTCTCAAAAACAAAATCACTACAACCATAACAGGCTATAGTGATTTTAGCTATATTTATTTCATCAAGATTGACAGGTAGGACTTAGATCATACCTAGTATTTCTTTAGCTGTTTCTTGCATTTCTGCTAATGCTTCCTCCCCAAATTTATCTTGGATAAATGGATGTTGAAGACCATTGATAAATTTTCTTAAATCATATACAGAGGCCACTTCCGTATGAGGATTACCTCCTTGATTTTCGCCAAGAATTAGTTTCCTATTCTGAATAGATGCAAAGTAAACAGTATGTCCTCTCTGAACCTCCCAATCTGTTTTTCCCATAGTTTTTTAGTTAAGTAGCACTCTATATACTTGTTTTTTACCATCAACTTTAAGCATCAATATATGCCAACCAGTAGATGTTTCTACATCTCTAAAATTTAGCTTAACATCATGCTGTCCAGAATGATAATGAGTCCCCTTCCATTTTTTAAGCATTTTCCCATTTATCGTTTTCAATGCCATTGAAATTTTAGTCCCTTTAAGGACCTTAAATGCAACATTTAGATGAGATCGAGTAGGGTTAGGATAAATATTAATGCCAGTAGCTGTATTCTCTAACTTTTGGGTATAGGTTAGTACATTCTGTAGATCGAATCGATACAAACGACAAGTTCCTAAAACGCTCTTTTCATCAGAAATATACAAAACTTCGTTAGCTGCAAAAGCTAATGCTTCTTTTTGAGATATACTTCCTAAAGCAAAAATTTGAAGTTGCCCATTAAAAAAATCATGCCCTTTAAAATTAGAAAACAACCAAACTGTACTAGCATTTAGCAATGCTACTCGTTGCCCATTTGGAGAAATAGCTGCTGCTGTAATGGAAAATATAGCTCCAAAGCCCCCAGCTTGTTGTGTATCAAAACTATCTAACAAAGTAGCTACATACACACCTGTATCGGCAGGTATTTGATATAATTTGGTATAACTATCATAAGGATCTGTCCTATTCTTAGAGAATAGATACAAGGAATCGTTTAGAAAAAACATAGCCTCCATATCAAAATGCTTTTGAGCATCTGGAGGAGGAAACCCTGTTTGATCTGGATAAGTATAATGAATAACCTCAGCAGTAGTTGTATTGCCAACAATACTGTCTGGATGTGTTATTTTATAGATTTTCAGGTTTTGGCGGTTATTAGAATTATTCCCAAAATCGCCTATGTACACATTTCCTTGCTGGTCTTGTGTAATATCTTCCCAATCTACATTGATTGCATTAGTTACCAATACTGTTCGGAGCAAGTTGCCTAAAGTATCTATTTGGTATAACTTGGCAGAATCTCCACTGTCGTTATGCAACCAAATACTATTAGGGGAACTCAATAACATACCTGAGTTCTCCTCTACATCCAAAGGAATATTGGTCAGGGTTTCTAAAGTTTGGGCATTGGCAAAACCAACACCCAAAAGCATAATTATTATACTATATAGTTTATTCATTTAGCTATATTTTTTTAGCCAATTTTGTTGCTTAGTCAAGGTAGTAGAAAACTCTTCTTTTAGTCTATCTATTAACCCTTCTATACTTGGTACATCGCTTATTCCTACACAACCTTGCCCTGCAGACCAAACTGTTTTCCAAGCCTTAGCTTCATCTTCTGCAGGTTTTAGTTTACTACCAAAATCTACACCACCCGGTTTCAATAAGGCCTCCATATCAAAACCTGCTTTTTCTAAGCTAGGTTTCATAAAACTAGCTGGCACACCAGATACTGCAGGTGTATAGATTACATCGTTGACACCACAATCAATAATCATTTGTTTATAATCCTCTACTGCTCTACTCTCCTTGGTGTTAATAAATCGAGTTCCCATATAAGCATAATCAGCACCCATACTCAAAGCAGCAACATCACTACCATTGTTCATACATCCTGCCAAAAGTATTGTTCCATCAAAAAACGATCGAATCTCAGCTATTAATGCAAAAGGATTGGTAGTACCAGCATGACCACCTGCTCCACCTGCCACAGCTATAATACCATCTACTTTTGCTTGAGCAGCTTTCTGTGCATGGCGAAGGTTAGTAACATCATGAAAAACCATTCCCCCATAGCTGTGTACAGCTTCTACCAAGTCAGGAACAGCTCCTAAAGAAGTTATGATAATTGGTACCTTATATTTGACGCAAAGCTCTAAGTCGGCTTGTACTCTCGGGTTGGTACGGTGTACGATTAGATTGACACCATAAGGCGCTGCTTTTTTGGCTGTTTCAGCTTCATAGTCAGCCAATTCTTTTTGTATTTGTTGCAACCACTCTTCAAACCCTTCGCTAGTTCGTTGGTTGAGTGCAGGAAAAGTACCCACTACTCCATTTTTGCAACATTCTACTACCATTGTAGGAGAAGATATTAAAAACATAGGAGCTGCTACGACAGGTAGCTGTAGATTGTTGTCTAGTTGTTCTTGTACTGTCATTATTATTGATTGTATTGGATAATTTTAATTAGCTTAATAATACTTAATAGTCCGCTATTTTTTAAATTTTCTGCTAAATTTAAAAAAGCATTCTTTCTTAGTTCTTGATAATTATTTTTTCAATAAAAGCTTAGAGATCAAAACATATACTTTAATTATCAATTACTTACAAAAATTCAGTTGACTATAGTATACTAAAAAAGCTGCTTAATCGAAATGATTAAGCAGCTTTTGTCTGGTAGAACTATATTATAGTTCAATATCTTCTAAGGAGATTAAACAACGTTGATAAACGTACGTTTTTTGTATCCTTTTTTGAATTCTACTACACCTTCAGCAGTAGCGAAAATAGTATGATCTTTTCCCATACTTACGCCATTACCAGGGTGGAATTTAGTACCACGTTGACGAATAATGATGTTACCAGGTATAACTGTTTGTCCACCAAACAATTTCACACCAAGTCTTTTACTCTTACTATCGCGTCCGTTGTCCGTACTACCGGCACCTTTCTTATGAGCCATGGTTTATAATGTTTTGATTACGTTTTCAATAATATAGTTTGTAGGATTTTAGAATTTTATACTAAAATGCTAAAATTATGTCTTTTTAGTTCTTAAAAATCAAATTTTTAATCACTCACAAAAACGCCCTAAACTAATGTTCAAATAAAAAATTAGAATAAAATAAGATTTTGTCAATCACTAAGCAATACTGTCAATCTTGATCTTAGTAAACTGTTGACGATGTCCATTTTTTACTCGATAACCTTTACGACGTTTCTTTTTGAATACAATAACTTTATCGCCTTGTACTCTTGGATCCAAAACAGTAACCTCTACTTTTTTCTCTAAAGTAGGTGTTCCTATCTGGCAAGAACCATCGTTGGCTACGAGGAGGACTCTGTCAAAAGTCACTTTATCACCCTGTGCAGCATTCAAGTGATGTACGAAAATCTCTTGTCCTTCTGTGACCTTAAATTGTTGGCCTTTGATCTCTACAATTGCGTACATTTCTCTTTTTTAAATTAGTTTGATGATTTATTTAATAGTCCTTTTGAAGCAAAAACTTCAAGAGGGTTTCTTAAAAATTGCATGCAAAAATAGGCAATAGATTTAGAATAACCAAGCTATATCAAAATAAATATTAATCTTTTTTAGACTCCCCTCTCTCCTACTTTACCATTCATGCAATAATAAGTGTTATTCATTCCTTCAAAGCTGTCATTCATTCATTTCTTGTGCTTTTTTCACGCAAAAAGCAGACATTTGTAAAAGAATTATTTATCCCAATAGTAAACTATATCTGACTAAAATGAAAAAGGAAGAACTAAAACAAGTTGCTAAGCTAAAGGAATTAACTAAGCAATGGATTTTATTATCCAAAAAATCAGATTCAAAAACAGAATCTATAGCACAGAATCATCAAAAGATGATGAATATTCATGTACTCTCTAAGAAAATAGAAGACATTCATGCAAATGGTGACTCTCCTTCAGAATTCAAAAGAGAGCAAGGTGGGGCACCTCCTGTTGAAAAAGGTAAAAAAGAACCAAAACACATTTCTGATAGAGTTGGTTATTATGGCAAAAACAGAGAGGAAGATGTTTTAATCATCCAAAAACTACTCAATCAGTACAAAGGTTATGAAGTACCTGAAGATGGTAAATACTCTAAAGAATTAGAACTCACTATACGAAAATTTCAGATAGATCGTACCGGAATAGCTCCAGAAGGGGCTGATGCTACTGTTGACCCTAATGGATTTACGTGGAAGGCATTAGTTTCGGGCAAAGTACATCCTCCAGGGATTATCAAGCCAATGTCTAAACCTAAAGTAGAGGCTAAGGCTGGTATTTCGAAAAAAGAAGCAGAAATTCTTAACAACTTTGATAAAGTTGAACTAAACGTTGCTTCTGTTGAATTCGAAAAGGTATTCAAAAAAGAGTTAAATGCACGTTTAACTTATGGTGATGCTTATTTTGAAAGCAGTGCAGTAACTGATAACAAAGCTTACTTCAAGGCAACTAGCGAATTTGACTCTCTCCTTACAGGTATTAAATTGATGGTAGAAGCTGGCATTATCAGCGAAAACACCTTAGAACTCAAAGCTGGCTATAAAAATAAGTATGCTCATGTAGAGGCTAAGTTGGCTTTGGTGGCAAAGGTACAGGCCAAATTTAAGACAAACTTGACCTTGTTTGACTTGAGTACCATGACTTTAGTTGATTTCAATGCACATGCTATTGCAGAGGCTAAACTAGAGGCTACAGCTAAACTAAATGCTGAATTTAATCTTTGGGCAGGATTAAAAATGCACCAAAGTATTAGTGTATCTGCTCGCCTTGCCGCTAAAGCAGAAGCTGAAGCTGCCTTAACGGTAAGTGCAGACAAGGTAAAAGTAGGTGCAAAATTCAACCTAATGGCTAAAGCTGCTGTAGAAGGTGCTAGTCATTTTGATGTAACCAATAGCGATGGTGAGCAACTTTTTGCAATTGATGCTAAGCTAGAAGCTTCTGCAGGTATTGGACTAAAAGGTGGTGGTATGTTCGAATGGGAAAGAGGAAAAATAAAAGTACATGTAGATTTAGGGGCAGCATTACTTTTGGGAGCAGGCGGTGAACTAGATGTAATGGTCGATGTGGAAGAGATTACGGAAGAAATCTATGGCCAAATAGAACAATATATTGTAGACTCTGACGATTCCCCAGAAGAAATACGTAAAAAGATTACAAATCTCCTAATCAGTACAAACCCTGCTTTAGCAACGGCTTCTACGGTTACGGGTTGGGTAGGTAGTGGACTTGAGGAGATTGGAAGTTGGTTTGGTTGGTAAGACTAGTTTCAGATGAAATAGATATGGGTTGTTGATCAAATTTGGATCAACAACCCTTTTTGGTCTGTACACAAACTATCCATAAAAATGTGCAATACATCATCAAGACATATTGCACATTGTGTATTTTGGTTCAACTTATTTCAAATGCTACTTCTCTAAGTATTTTTTCAATCCAGAAACAGACTCATGAGGACCATTTACGATATTAGCATTAACTAACCAAGTTGGTAAACTCCCTCCTGGATCAGCTACCACTTGAGTAGTCACTTGAGTATAGCCATTCCCTAGATCTACAAAAGTCCAACTTCCTTTGATACGCTCTACACGAACAACTCCACTCTTACGAGGCATATAATCTGGTGCAGCAGACATTTTAGCTACGACAGTTCCCTTTTTAGGATAAAAATACTCCACCAAAGCTACATTGTCTCTATCTGCAATAGGCCAAGGTGCATCTGCATAACTATAAGTATATACTCTATCATGAGTTACTTCTTTTAAGTTTTTAACTTCTGATGTGCGTTTAGTAGCCCATTGACTACGGCAATGCCCACAACGATAAGCTTCTACAGCTCTATCTAAAGATGCTTTCACTTTAGCTGTTGCTTTGTATTCATTTATATCCCAACCTTCTATAGATCGAGTATATACTTGAACACCATTTTCATCTTTTTGTAGATCCCAAGAGGCATCAAACATAAAAGAGCTCATGCCAAAGAATACTGCTACAGATAAACTAATAGCCCAAATAATACGAGGAGATTCATTCAATTTCATAGTTTTTTTAATGTGTTTTATGGATAAACAAATATTGGTTTTTGGTAGTATTTTATAAAAAGGGATAGGAATTGAATATTCAATGAATATTCAATTGATAGACAAGCAAAAACTATGCTAATTTTAATATTTCTATAACTCTTTTTGAACTTTTTTTAAAAATCAAATTCAGCCATTCATGTATCTAACTAATTATAAGAACATGTTTAAAATTATAATTTTGAGTAATATGAGTATGTAATTTTAAGAGGTTAAAGCTCTTTTTTAGAGTAATAGCCTTAGCTATTGCGAGAAAAAAAGCTGCTAAGATCTAGAAATTG
>JAAEPD010000085.1 GCA_024222455.1 Aureispira sp. | reverse complement strand
TCGCTTTTTTTTTGTCTAATTAGCTATATTTATATAAATATATGTTGATCTATTAGTGTCTATCCCCATATTAATTCTATAATCTATTCCTAATGCTCTAGTTTTTTGTTGAGCTAGGATTTTCCAATTCCCCATAAGAGAGCCTGATAAATATGACAAAAAAAAGTTCTGGCCTAGTAGATATTCCCGTATTAGCCCTTCGTGATGTGGTTGTCTATCCACATATGGTGATCCCTCTTTTTGTAGGGCGTGAAAAATCAATTCGCTGTTTAGAAGCTGCGATGGACAATGGCAAACAAATCTTTCTTGTTGCTCAGAAAGATGCCTCGGTTGATGAGCCTGAACAAGCTGACATGTTTGAGCTTGGTACAGTTGCCACTATCTTACAATTATTAAAACTACCAGACGGTACTGTCAAAGTGCTTGTTGAAGGTAATCAACGTGCTTGTATTAGCGAATTCACTCAAACTGATGACTTTTTTACAGCTAAAGTGCAGATGCAAGAAACCGCAGAAATTGATGAGAAAGAGCAAGATGTGCTTATTCGCTCAGCTATTTCTCAATTTGAAGGTTACGTTAAGTTAAATAAGAAAATCCCACCTGAAGTACTGACTTCTTTGAGCGGTATAGACGAGCCAGCTCGCCTTGCTGATACAATGGCTGCCCACATGCCATTGAAGCTTGAAGATAAACAAAATGTCTTAGAGATATTGGATGTAGGTGAGCGCTTAGAGTTTTTAATGGC
>JAAEPD010000084.1 GCA_024222455.1 Aureispira sp. | reverse complement strand
TCTCTAATAACATACTGAGTATCTTCGCTGATGCCGTCCCAATCTTCTACCGCTATTGCATGGTGTTTGTATTTGCTCCCTGCATGGTAAAGGCTTTTATCGGTTATCCTTGTCCAGATATGGCGGATTGGGTCAGGTAAAAAGTGCATGATTTTACGTAGTAATAAGGTCTTTCCACTTCCGCTACTGCCTTGTATTAAAGCGTGCAAGGGGTTTTCTTGCTTGTAACTACTGGCAACAATTAAGAGTAATAAACGGTTATTTTCTTCGCCTACTATGCCCGATTTGCCTATCTTTTGGTTGAGTTTTTCTAGTAAATTTGCTGCCTTTAAAAACTGTAGAGCTGCGCTCTTTTCTACTCCACTTATGCTAAAAGTCTTCTCTTTTTCAGTTGAAAGAGATAAGGTATTTTCTTCTCGATATTGCTCTAAATGGTCAGTTAATAAAGCTATATCTAAGTCTAATAAATCGTCTCTTAGTCCTAGTTTTTCACTTGCTGCTTTTAAGTACTTATTTACGCCTGTATCTTCGTATAAATCTACCTTTGCTCGGTATTTTCTGCCATGCTCATTTGCTGTAACTAGGGTTATTTTTAGACAATCTAAGTGCTTGCTTTTTATCCCTCCTTTGATCGCATAAGTTGCATATTTACCAACATAGAGTATATTGTTTGGATTGTCGATGTTTAGGACGTTTGAAGCAGCTTTTACTGTTTTAATACTTTCAGGTATTTTGAGTAATTCTAAGAACAGTTCTTCGCTTAGATGATTAACCCAAAGCTCGTTTATATCGGTGTTCTCTGGAAGCTCTACGATTCTTATATTTACTGTTGGAAGCAAGATTTTAAGAGCATCTTGGTGTTTTTTGCTCGCTGCTCTGCCTGCCTCATCACCATCAAGCATTAGTACAACTTCTTTTAAGTTTTTTAGGCTTTTTAGATGGTTTTGGTGCTCAGTGGTTAGTCCATTTGTGCCATACAACGCTAAAACATGGTAGTTCTCAACTATTTTAGGCAGTTGTAACAAAGTTGCTGCATCAATAATGCTCTCAGTTAAAATCACTTTTTCCGTTGCTGCTGCTAGATAGCTTGGATATAAACCTGATCGTCCACTTAGGTAATAATGCCCACCACCTTCTATTTTACGTCCATACAAGCTTACAACCTTGCCACTAGTATCCAACAAGGGAAAGACTAAACAGCCTTTTGCCCACACTCTTCTACTATTTTTAGTTATGGTCAACAAGCTTAATTTTACTAGGCTTTGGATAAAGTCTTCGCTTTTTCTGTGGTGTAGTTGTCCACTATTATAGCCTATTTGTCCATGTTCTAAACCTCTAGTTTTTGCATAGGTTTTTGCTTTTTTTGTTTGCTCTAAACCATTTTGGAAGCTTTTAAACACCTTTGTTAAACTTAGACTATCACTAGCTTTTGTAGGTTTTACATAGCCTAAAAAGGCTTTTGCTTTTACTAAGGCTTCATGTTTTGTACAAGCTTCTTTTTTCATTATAAAGTCAATGGCATCTAGGCTTTTGCCATGCGTTTTACAGTTGCCACTAAAACAATAGACTGTTCCAGTTTCTTGATAGACTCGCATACTTGGCGTTTTATCTTCGTGGAAAGGACAATTTATATGATTGTTTTTTCCTATGCTTATTCCATAATGTCTAAGAACTTGATCTATACTTAACTTTTCTTTGATTGCTGCTATTTCCATTTTTGAGGGGTTTTGACCTCCAAAGCGCTTTGGAAAATTTCTTTAAAAAAAGTTTTTTGTTACAGTTTGGTAACAAATGTAATCGTTTGGTGCAACTTATGCAATTTTTTTTGTGTTGTTTTTTACAGTTTGTTACCGTATTTTTGTAAAAAGTGTTACATTTTGGTAATTTTTAATACACATTGAGCATGAACTTTGCTGATAACTTAAAAAAAATAAGAGCTGAGAAAGGCTTAAAAAGGGAAGATCTAGCCCAAAAAGTAGATACTTCTGCTGCAATCATTGGTAGATATGAAAGAGGCGAACGCACTCCTTCTATTGAGATTGCAAAAAATCTTGCTACTGCTTTAGGTATTTCTTTAGACTATTTGGTAGGTGATACTTCTGTTTTAGTAAAAGATACTAAAATGCTTTATCGTTTAGAGATTTTACAAAAAATAGAGCAAGGAGAACGAGAACGTATTCTTTATGTGTTTGACACTTTGTTGAGAGCTGCTCAAAACTCAAGCACTCAACAAAAATTAGCTTAATTTTAAACATTAATAGTAATGAGATTAACACTTGATGTTCAACAACAAAAACTAGCTTTTTTGCTAGAGTTACTTAATAACTTTGACTTTGTCCAAGTTGAGGAAGCAACTCAACAAGATTGGTGGGATGAACTTCCTCAATCTGTTAAAGATGGCTATGCTGAAGGAATGAAAGATATTGAAGAGGGGAACTTGATTCCGATGGAAGAGGCCATGAAAAAATATCGTTAGAAGTGAAGAAGATCAACAAAGTTGAGTTTACCAAAAGAGCTGCTAATGATTTAGATAAACTAGTCGATAATATCAAAACTAGACAATCTGATAAAGTAGCCAAAGATTTTACTGAGGATTTTGATAGAGTTATAGACCTTATTCAAGATCAACCTGATATGTTTGAAGCTTCTCCCAAGATTAAAGGAACTCGTAGAGGATTATTCCATAAATATGGTGCCTTTTTATATCGTGTTTTCAAAAAATCTATTCGAGTGGTTACCTTTTTTGATACTAGAACGAAGCAATAATTTTAGCTTCTCCAAAACATAAAAAACATCTTTGCAGTTTCGGCTGCAAAGATGTTTTTTTATGCCAGTACGTTAGTACTGTTTTATCCTGTTTTTCGAGTGGAGAGCTGCGCCCATAGCGCAATGGTTTAGCTCTTTTTTGGCTGTGCCAGCCAGTGTGTAGGAGGAAAGGTGAACTGCCAATAAGCTCGTTAGAGCGGGGCAGTACATAGCTGCGATAGTAGCCAAGTGAAGCACCTTTTTTTTATCCAATAAAACTAGCTGAACGAAGCCTGACGACTCAACTGGCACACCACACTAAAGCTGTGTAGGGCTTGTGCTTTTTTTTTCATTTGAAAGAAAAAGTATAAGGACGAGAACAGCTGTGAAAACGAGCATGTGAGACCTAGCACCATGACAGAACGTAGTAACCTACGAAGTGGTAGCCTTTGCTACTGGCGTGGTGATAGATGCTCACTTCCGAGTTTGAACTCCTTTCTTCCTTCTTTCTCTAAATTAATAATATTTGATCTTTCTAATTATTGAGACATAAAGAGAATCATCTTTAAATCGTTTACTTTCAACCCAATTTAGGTTTTCATCCCATTTATACTCATAAACATATTCAGAAATAAGTGTACTATCTAGTTTGTAGTATTCTTTTCTTTCCAAATAACCATAGTTATTATATAACTTCTTTACTAAAACACCATCTTTTGTCATTCTAACTTTTGCTAAAACACCATCTTTGTATTCCCTTTCTTCAAGACTTTCATAACTTTCATTAGAATTAGAATATCTTATAAGATTATTACTTTTATCATATTTAAAAATTTCTGTAGATAATAAATCACCATCTCTATATAAATATACCGTAGAATCTTTTTTAGCCAAGTTTTGGTAATAATTAATCGTACTCCTTGCAGATATTTCCCCAAATAATAATGTTGCTTTTTCTACTAATTGGCCATTAGAATTATAATCATATATTTCTTGCATACCTATTTCACCATCAAATTCATAACTACTCCAATTTAACAAATCCCTTTTTTTGTTATATTCATATACTTTTCTAGTGGTAAAAGGAGTATTTACAGAATT
>JAAEPD010000083.1 GCA_024222455.1 Aureispira sp. | reverse complement strand
GCTTGGGTGGATGCTTTTCGGTCTATGTTGATTCGATTTGAAACTTCTGCTCAAAATTGGATTCAAGCTCACTATTTAGTCTTTGCTATGATTTTTCTTAAAAAATATTTCAACTTAACATTTAGTTTTTAAATCACTTCGATATAAAAAATTAAAACAAAAAAAATAAATAGATCGTGTCAAATAAAAAAGTAACATTAGTCGGTTTTGGAACATTGCTTTTGCAAGAATCTCTAGGAGACTCTATTGGAAAGGGCAACCAAAAAAAGTTCACCCCTATTATTGTAAAAGGTTATCGTAGGTTATTCAACTTGTTGCCTGATCATTATGAAGCAGACAATAGACTTCGCCAAGATAATACAGAGATAGGAGCAGCTAATATAGAACCAGCTACTCAGGATATTCAGTTTAATGGATTGAGCTTTTTGGCAGATGCTGATGACTTGGAAAACTTAGACAAAAGAGAACGTTACTACAAACGCTCTATAGTACCACACTACGATTTTGAGACTGGTGAAGAGTTAGGCGAATGTCATGTATATGAATCTCCATTAGATGCTCGTTGGTTGGTTAGGGATAACTCAGAGTTGTTACCTCTGTGGAGAGATATAGTATATGCTAGAGTTGGCGCTTATAGAATAAGTGAAGCTTTTGGCAAAATGTATGATGCTACCACTTATATGGCCGATGGTAAAACTTTGATGGTTGATTTCTATAAAGACTACCTAAAAGAGCTAGAAGACCTAGAAACTGTTCGCAAACAATATCAGAAATAGACAAATCTAGCTATGAAAGAGAGCGGTTTTTCTATTTATGACAAAAAATCTAAAGTTGCCATAGAAGGTGGTCAACTTTGGAAAGCTAATGCAACAGAGAATTTGGAGTATTCTATGGAGTTAGATAAATCTACTCAGACCTTATCTATATTTCTAGAGCCTCAATCTTCTGTCAATGCTATCCGAGATGGATTGTATGAGCAAATAAAAGCGCATAGTTATTTCCAATACCTCTACCTTTCTATATCTAAGCGTCTGCCCTCACTCATCTTATTGATTCCGATTACCTTTACCGTTCTATTTATTGGATTTATCACCATTTATGGTGATTTGATTAAAAATTGGATATTCTTATTAGATGACGCAGATACCCTGTTTGGGATCACACAACGTCAGTCTATACTTATATACAGCACCTTAGCTATTTTAGTATTGTATTTTTTTCCTGTATTTCTAACAGGAGAACAAGATGGTTTTATACAAGCTATTAATGCCCGTTTTTCGAATCGTCAATTGGTTCGAAAACGATTTGCCGAGGCTCTTGGCTTTTTAGAATCTAAATCTTATATCAAAAAGGCTGTTATTTGGAATCCTAACTTACTAGAGTCTAATCAAGATTGGGTACAAAAAAGTCTCTTACCTGCCCTGTTAGATGCCAATATAGAATTGGTGCTGCAAATTAAAACAGATGAACGGAGTACAGCAGAACATTATGTCTCTAAAGTAACTACTCAAGAGAACATTGATTGGGAGGAACAAAAGGCTCCTGAACACACTACAGTTTATCCAATCCCTTATGACTATTTGGAAGCATGGGAAAAAAACCTTTTGGCAATTTACACCTTTGCTTCTACTGCCAATCTTCCTGAAGAGTGGATGATAAAAGGAAAAGGAGAAGCTCAAGGTGTTTTGAATAATGCTATATCTCTACCTTTAGTCAAAATCATCATAGATCGTTTTGGTGATCGCTTATTTTCGGAAGAAGATAAAAAACATTTAATCTCTTTGGATTCGTTTGCTAGCCGTTGTCTAAACGATTTTGGGATATTATATGCTCGCTTAAAATATACTAATGATGTTTGGGCTATAGATGAGACCGTAATAGAACAGGAATTGTCAGATGCACAGGAAGAAATGCGCTTTGTTACATCATACTTACAAACAGGTATTGGAGAGTTGGCAGAGCAACTTAATGACCCTGTTTCTGCATTGTTGCTTAATAGTATCCATAAGAACACAAGTATTTATAATAACCATCGTTTGGAGGCCATTCGGTTTTTTATTCGAGTAATACGAGATTCAGAACAATACAAGATTCTTAAGCAATATTGGGAATTGGTAACACAAAACACTTCGGGAGAAGGCAATCTAAATGAAGATATATACAGAATTATAGGTGTAGAGCTATTGGATGATTTGGCAACACTATTTGAGCGAGCTGCTATGTATCAACATGCAGCAGGAGCTTTAGACTATTTAGAAATGGTTTATCCTTACAGAGGAAAGATGGGGAAAGCCCGAATCGCAGAGCGGCAAGGGAATTTTGATGTTTCTGTAAAATCTATGTTAGAGATTCAGAAGGACTGGAAACAAAAGGAAATTGTACTGAGCCATACCTCTGTGGTAGATTTACATTTGAACCTCGCTTGGGCCATAGTAAGTGGTAGACTAAAAGAAAGACAGGAAATAGGTAGGGCTGCTATAGAAACAGCAGAAACCATATTATATAGCGATTTTGATAAGATTAGAAATAGTGGTCAAATTATACGTTTGTACAATATATTAGCTAACTATGAGGAATGGGAAGGCAATCCTAAAGGGTCTATATTGAATTATAATAAAGCGTTACAAATACCTGGTGTAGAACAGTCAGGGTTAAGCAATTTGCTAGTAAATAAAGGCATTGCACTTCGACAAACTAAAGAGCTTAAAGAGGCGTCTATATATGGAGAACAGGGTGTAGAAATCAAAACGGCTATTGGAGATGCTGATCAATTACCTATTGCGATCCATAATTTGGCTCAGACTTACTTAGAACTAGCTTTTTCACCAGAGGGAGCAGCTGATGCTAAAAATTATTTCCAACAAGCGCAGAAACATGCTCAAACAGGTTTAGATATTCAAGATCAGACAGGTTCTGTCAAAAAACGGGGACAACTCTTCTCAGAACGCTTTGTGGCTGCCTATCAGATAGAAGGAGAAGACTCACCATTAATAAAAGAATATTTGAAGAATGCTCAGGAATGGCTAAAAGGTGAAGTGAATGCAGGACGAGGCAATAGTTATGATTGCTGGGTAGTCGTTAATGAGCTTTTTGCTTTGTTACCTAACTTTAGCCCAAAGTCTAATGAAGATATTCTTAATTGGAATTTAGAAAACAATTAAAATTTTAAGAAAAACAAAATGCAATACTTTAATACTCGAAATCCAGAAGAAAAAGTATCCTTTAAAGATGCTGTTGTAAAAGGTTTAGCTGATGATAAAGGGTTATACATGCCAGAATCTATACCTCAGCTGCCTGATAACTTTTGGAAGACGATTACAGACAAAAGCGATTTAGAGATAGCTATGGAGGTTATCTATCCTTATGTTTCAGATGATTTGAACAAAGAAACTTTAGAAAAAATATTGGCAGGTACCCTAAGTTTTTCAACTCCTGTAGTTAATGTTAAAGATAATATTTATAGTCTAGAACTCTTCCATGGGCCAACAATGGCTTTTAAGGATGTTGGCGCTCGGTTTATGTCTAGATGTTTAGGACAGTTCAAGTCAGATCAAAAAGTTACCGTTTTGGTGGCTACTTCTGGAGATACGGGAAGCGCTGTAGCCAATGGTTTTTGGAAAATAGATGGTGTTGATGTTTTGATTTTATTCCCTAAAGGTAAAGTTAGTGCTTTTCAGGAGTACCAAATGACATCCTTAGGACATAATATACACACTGCAGAGGTAGAAGGTGCTTTTGATGATTGCCAGACCTTGGTAAAGCAGGCTCTATGTGATCCTGCTCTAAAGGCTAAAATGCAATTGAGTAGTGCTAATTCTATTAATATTGCTCGACTGCTTCCTCAAATGTTGTATTACTTCTTTGCCTATAAGCAACTACAAGAAAAACATGCAGGTCAAGAATTAGTAGTCTGTGTACCCAGTGGCAATTTTGGCAATTTGACGGCTGGTTTAGTTGCCAAACGCATGGGCTTGCCTGTACAACATTTCATTGCAGCAACGAACGCCAATGATACTTTTACAGATTTCATGAAAACAGGAGAATATAATCCCAAACCTTCTGTTATGACTTATTCTAATGCAATGGATGTAGGAGCACCTAGCAATTTTGAGCGCTTGCATGACTTGTATAATAAGGATATAGAGGCTATTCGAGAAGACATAAGTAGTTTTAGTGTGTCAGATGAAGAAACCTTAGTAGAAATCAAGAAAACTTATGAAGAGACTTCCTATATATTAGATCCGCATGGTGCTGTAGGCAAGATCGCTCTAGAAAAGGTGTTAAAACCTAATCAGGTAGGGGTGTTTTTGGAGACTGCTCACCCTAAAAAATTTGATAGCGTAGTAGAAAAGGCTTTACCTGATGCAGATTTAGAATTAGAACCTATAGCTGCTTATACCTCTAGTAAGGTGTCTATAGCTAATGATTATAACGCTTTGTTGTCTATATTGAATGCATAAACTAAATTATATAAACGAGGGGTTGGAAAGGCTCCTCGTTATTTTAGCTAGTACCGTCGCTCTTCATAAGTGTGTACTAACTTAATATATGCCCCAGCTACATTTTCTACCGAAATTTCTTTGGTATCAGAAACAATTAGAGTTCTAGATATATCTACCTCATCAAACTCTGAATAATTCAAGTTGTAACCTCCACTATTAATTGCTATAGATTGACTGCCTACATCAGAAGATGTCTCTACAAATGCTTGTTCACCTCTATCAAGACTAACTCGCACTTCTTCTCCAGTTTGAATAGGAGCACCATTCCACTGCACTACAAATTTATCACCTCTTTGCGTAAATGGATTATTAGATAGGGATATAGTTTGCATATTGGCTTTATTAGAATGTGTTTGCCCATCCTTATCTGTCCATACCCATTCAAAAGAAGTTGGCCATTGGTCAAGACTCAAGCTATAGGAGACTTCTCCTAAAACACCTTTTTTCATTTCCATCTCTTGACCATTAAAAACTACTTTAGCTGGAGGGTTAAGTGTAATGGTTTTACCAAAAGGTTCTCTAAATGGGGGAATAGTTAAGCCACCATCTGCGTAGAATTCAGCAGTTACATACACTTTTCCATCATTAGTAGAATGGGCATAGTAATGTCTTAAAATTTCTTCTGTTGGAATATTGTCTGAAGGAATTTCTTCTGCACAAGAAGACAAAAAAAGTGCGATGAGTGGCAGGATTAGTAGGAATGTACTTTTCATAGAGACTATTTAATTTAGATTTTTTGAGGATATCTAAGATACACAACATAATAACCTATAAAGCAAATAGCTATATTTTTTTATCAAATCCATTACCCCTTAAATCCTAAGGGACTAATTTTCCACTTTGCTAAATTTTCGCTTGTAGGAATTTGGTGATAAGTAGGGTATTGCATTATAATAGATTGTATACTACAATAGCCAACATCCACTAAATTATCAATGGGTTGATCATAGTTTGTTATAATTAGGGTCAGATCAAATTCTTCTACCCACAATCGACTACCCTTTATCTGCAAATTAAGTTTGCCTTCACCTATCAAATCACCAACTAAAGAACCTACTCCAAAATCTCGGTAAAAAGCTCCAAAAAAATCATTACTAAATCGGATAGCTGTGATAATTCCTAAATAAATATTAACACTAAAATAGATAGATTGCTTGAAGCTGTATTCTATAAAATCAGGAATTTCGAGATTTCTCCCAGAAGAAGAGGGGAGTTGAACAGCCCAATCTTTAGCTTGGCTGTTTATAAATGGTCTAAGTAATAAAATATTGTCGCCTAGTTTTATTTTGGACAATCCTTTTCTAGGGATGATATTTTCATCCAAGTCTACTGTTCTCATTCTAATTTAAAATATCGATCTCTACTAATTCAAAAAAAAGTGACCCCTCAGACAAAATATAGCCCAAGGGGTCAAACAACACAACCATTTAAGTTGTAATATACTATTATTATCTTAATCTGCTAATAGTAACGGTACCTTCTTACTTGTGCAGCGTATTTTGCTAGGCGTAATACTTGGCGAGTATAGCCATACTCATTATCATACCATACATATATAGTAATACTTTTTCCATTTTTGGAAACCTTAGTAGCTGGAGCATCATACACAGAAGCTGCAGAAGATCCAATTACGTCTGTAGAAACAAACTCCTTAGAAGTAGAGTATTGTATTTGCTCTACCAACTCACCATGCAAAGAGGCTTTGTGTATAATCTCATTAACTTCTTCTACTGTTGTTTCTTTTTCAAGATTAAGAATCATTACAGCCAAAGAACCGTCTGGTGTAGGTACACGAATAGCAGAACCTGTTAGTTTTCCATCTAAATCAGGAATTACTTTAGTTACAGCATCTGCCGCACCCGTAGAAGTAATTACCATATTGAGGGCAGCAGCACGGCCACGACGCTCTTTTTTGTGATAATTATCCAATAAGTTCTGAGAACTGGTATAAGCATGTATTGTTTCTAAGTGACCATTGTTTATACCCAAAGAGTCATTTAATACCTTTAGGATAGGAGCAATAGCATTGGTAGTACAAGAAGCCGCACAGAAGATATTATCATCTGCAAAGTCTAAATCTTTTTGGTTGATACCATGTACTATGTTCTTAATTCCCTTACCTGGAGCTGTAAACAGTACTTGTTTGACACCTGGTCTTAGGTGACGGCTTAGCCCTTCTTTGTCTCTCCATGCTCCAGTTGTATCGATCAACATAGCATCATGAATACCATATTCTGTATAATCAATATCTTCTGGGCTATTGGCAAAGATCACACGTACTCTACAACTGTTGATAATAAATTCATCAGCTTCTTTGGTGATACGAACAATACCACGAAGCTTGTTATGAATAGAATCCTTGCGTAATAAAGATGCACGCTTAGTAAGCTCTGCGTAGGCATTGTCTCTTTCTTTAGGACGAACTACAATTGCTCTTAATCTCAATTGTTCACCTCTTCCCATAGATTCGGTAAGGAAGCGGGTAGCTAAACGGCCAATACGACCAAAACCATAAATAACCACATCTTTCGGAGCTATTTGCTTAGCTTCTTTTGCTTCATCTCCTACAAAACCGCTCAATTCGTTAGCCACAAAATCATCTATGTGATCCCAAGGTTCATCTGTGCTTAGCCATTTTGTTGCCATTTTTCCAATATCAATACGAGCAGGAGCTAAATCTAGCTTTTGGATAGCTTGAGCTATAGCCAAACTCATTTGAACTGTAATCGGCTTATTTACATAATTTTTAGCATATAAATGATCATTAAGCACTTCTGTAGGACGTGCATCATAGATACCTCTACGAAATAAGATAAGCTCTATAGAGCTATCAAAACGTAAATCACCTACGACTTTTAATAAATTTAATGCTGCTTTCTCATCTTCGCGCCATGAACTTAGGTGCGTTTCAAACTGATTTTCTAAAGTTTTTGCATCCATTAGTTGTACTAAGTTGTGTTATTTATTAGAATAATCCACTGTGAGGACCTGTAAAGTGCCTCAAATGTCGTTAAAATTTATTAATATCCCAATGATCTATTTTACTTTTGGTACAAAAATGACAATGATCTTGATTTGTAGGGCTTATATGGTGATTTTTCTTAGGTTTTTGCTGATATTATTCTTTTTGGGAGGATACATTGGGGGGACTTTTGGTCAAAATTGCGAAAAAAATTGGATGTATTACGAATATCGAAAATCGATTAGTGAAGAAGCTAAACTCAAATATGGGATAGATGTGCCCATAGATAAAATTCAAGTTGATTTTTTGGGGTTACCTATAGGTGTGCGTTATCATTATTCTAAAGTGTACAGGATAGGGGATAGACCAACAAAAAAAGTGACTCGCAAAAATAAGAGGAGCAAAAAGCAGGAAAGTTTCCTGCTGCTAGAAGAAGCTTATGATAATTGGATAAAACTAAAGAAAATTGCTGCAGAAGATGATATTATTTTAAAACTGAATAATTCCTATAGATCTTACATTACTCAAAAAGCCCTATACCAACGTTTAGGAAGAAAATTAGCAGAGGAACCAGGGTATTCTGAGCATCATTTGGGAACAACTATAGATTTGTATAAGTTAGAAGCTGAGTCCGCCGATTTTTTATGGCTACTTCGGTATGCTTTTGACTATGGTTGGGTACCCAGTTATTATTTTAGAGTAGAGCGACATATTAAGCAGGAAGCTTGGCATTGGAGGTATGTAGGTAAACTAGCTGCTCAAAAATTTAAATGCGCTTGGGAAATAGAAATTAATCAGAAAATTTGGAGGCTAAAGGAACTGTATAGATAAAAAAAGACCCCAAAGAGGGACATCTAAGGGGTGGGCTATTTAAAATAGAAATACTGGGACCTAAATATTAGAGATTTTGGGACTTAAAATCATCTAATTAATACTAGGAAATTTTTAGTTAAAACTATAACTATGTTTTTTTTGGTAATACTAAGATAGGGCTTGATTTTAGGCTTTTCAAGCAAGATTTAGAAAAAACTTAGTGCCAGCTAGCGCTCCAGTTTTAGTCAGATCAACTCAGAGGTTTTAGGAAAATCCTTTGAGAATCAATATATTAACAAAAAACGCATTTGACAAAACCTTGCCAAATGCGCTGAAAACTTATATTTAGAGAGCTCTAGCATCTCTATTTTTTTTATTTTTTTATTGGAATGCCCTGTATATATCTAGACCATTTGCATAAACCAATAAGGCTATTAGGATTAAAAATCCAAGTACTTGAGCGTATTCCATTACTTTTTGATTCACAGGTCTTCTTGCCACAATCTCATACAAAAGGAAGACTGCATGACCACCATCTAAGGCAGGTATTGGCAACAAATTCATAAAGCCCAATATAAGGGATAATATAGCGGTCATTCTCCAAAAACGTTCCCAATCCCAGTGGCTAGGAAATAATTTGGCGATAGATCCAAAACCACCTAAACTCTCGGAGGCTTTAATTCGACCACTAAACATTTGTCCAAATGCTCTGATATTATTCATGATAAAATCCCATCCACGGACTACACCCAAAGGCATAGCTGCAAAGAATCCATAAGTTTGGCGCTCTACATTAAAAAATCGACTAGGGCCAAAAGGCGCAACTCCAACTGTTCCGCTCTCAGTAGTGGTCAGCTGTATATCTTTGGTTTCTCCTTTTCTAACCACAGTAACAGTAACTTCCTCAGATTTATGTTCCGAGACAGTTTTTTTGAAAGTGGAAAAGAATGGGGTAGCAGTCCCATTACAGGCAATTATAGAGTCATTAACTTCTATTCCAGCTTTAGATGCAGGTGAACCATCTATTATTTTTCCCGCAACAAAAGGCATTCGGGGAGCGATTAATGGCGTTTTTTTATTGCTTGCTAGTCGGCTAACCATACTATCATGCACGGGGACCGATACTGGTTGCCCATTTCGGAGAACTTTAATGCTTTTGGCATGATTAAATAAAATCTCTCTAACAATCATCCCTCCATCAAACTTATCAAAAGGCTGACCGCCTACAGACTGGATGTGATCTCCATTTTCTAAGCCTAGATCAAGAGCAACATTATTGCAAGTGATGCCATATTTAGCTTCTTTTGATGGAACATAGACATCCCCATAGAGCCAAAGAAGGATTCCTAGAATAAAAAATCCGAGGATAAAATTCACAGTAACACCTCCAAGCATTACAATCAATCGTTGCCAAGCTGGCTTTGATCTAAATTCCCATGGTTGAGGTGGAAGTTTTAGAGCTTCTGTGTCCATACTCTCATCCATCATCCCAGCTATCTTTACATAGCCACCTAATGGTAACCAACCGATACCATATTCTGTTTCGCCCTTCTGAACTTTGAATACAGAGAACCAAGGATTGAAGAAAAGATAAAATTTTTCTACACGCATACCAAACCACCTAGCTGGGAAAAAATGCCCCATTTCGTGCAGGGTGACTAATATGGATAAGCTTAAAACAAGCTGTAGGGTTATTATTAAATACTCTGTCATTATGCTCTTAAATTTTGAGTCTTTGTAGTTTATTCGTCTAATTAGTTCATAATCAACTGCCTAGACCAAATTCAATAAGCCACTTATTTTCTAACTAATTAATAGTCAAATAGTTGTCTCTTGATTTTGGCAATATTTTTAACTGAACTGTGCAAAGGTAATTAATAGCCTGCGCATTTTTAAATTTTTGCTTGAGTTCATTCGAGGCTTGTTCGGATAAAATACAAAACAGAGGGTAGGCCTAATCCAAATGCTGAGCGCAGAGCAAAATAACTGGATAGATTATCAGAAGAACGCAAAGAAACCAATTAGGAATTTCTTAGAAAAAGGACGCCTGTTACTAAAATGGTCTATATTTCTAATAATCCACAAAAAGCCTATAATTTATATTATGTTAAATAGAGTACCCCAAAAACAAGGGAAAGGCGCAAAATCCTCTCCCTTTTAGTTTATTTCTGTTGTAGTTCTTCTACGCGTTTTTTGTACTTCATAAAGTTTTCTTCGTCGTTTTTGCGACCATAAACTTCCTTCAATGCTACAGCTACACTAATGTCATCAGCTTTGATTGTTTCAGCAGCTTTTAAACTAGTCAATCCTCCTTGCAACAATTTGTTATACTCACTCTCCAATTCTTTGTATTTAGGATCACGAGCATTAGGAATATCATTCATACGTTGAGCAAAAGAGTTTGAATAATTTACATGGATCGCTCCTAAACTATAAGCAGAATTAAAATGCTTAGCATCTAAGGCAAAAGCTTTACCATACCACTCTACTGCTTTGTCAAAGAAAGTTTTAGCCTCATCAAGTTTCTCAGCTTCTAATCTCTTACGGAAAATTTCGTCATACATATTTCCCATTACAAAATGCAGCTCTACATTCTTAGAATCTGCTTCCACAGCTTGTTTCAGTTTGCCTTCTAGTTCCTCCAACTTACCTTCAGCTAGTGCTATATTGATCTCTGTAATCAATAAATTTTGATCTGTTGGATACTCTTTTCTTGCTCCAGCTATGATTTTGTTTGCCTTTGTAGAGTTTCCAGACCTATGGTAAGCCATTGCTAATGAACTATATGTGCTAGAAATAAGATCTTTGTGGATTTTATTTTCCTTCAATAATGGCATCAATAATTTTTCAGCTTCTTCTGGTTTCTTTAGTTGAATAGCACTGATTCCTCCCAAACGGGCAGCCTCAATCTCCATATCCAACGTTTTTTCTCCAATACCTATTTTAAGATTGATGGGCTTTTTCTCTGTGAAGTATGCTGTGCGGTCTTTTATCTTTAGGATACTAGAAAAGTGGCTAAGAGCTGACTCATAGCGTTGAGCGTTGTAAGCGTCTACCCCACCATTATACAAAGATCTAGCAACCTCTTCAAAACCTGATTTAAACTCCCCTTTTGCAGCAATTTTAGTTTTAGGCTTGCCCTTTGCTTCTACTTTTGCTTCTTCTAGTTCTAAGGCTTTGTCATAGGCATCATAAGCGGTAACAGCTGCATCTGGAAATTCAACCTTAAGTTTTGAGTCAAAAGCTATTTTATTATAAATTTGGCCTTTGTATCTCCATGTTTTCCCATCCGCTCCAGTTTTTTCGTGGTCAGCAGAAAAATCTATGTTTTCCTTTGCACTTTTTAGTTTATCAACCTTAGTTCGGTCTGTGTTGTATTCTTCCAAACTCATTACAGCATTAGTTCTGGCTGTATTAGGATTTGTTTGTGCAAAACTAACAGCTTGGCTACCTGCCACCAACACTGCCAAGGACAAAATGTTACAGAATGTTTTTTTCATTATCATATTTTATTTTGTACTAAATAATTAAGGTTATGAACCCAATAACTACAAATGGAGCATAAACTCCTCTTTTTTCTTTATTTCAACTGCAAAATTAGAAAATACCTTGCCATTTTTACAATAACAAGACGAATTTAAACATCTTAAAGAATATTTAAAAGAGCAAGAATCTCTTGCCCTAGTCTATGGTTAAGCTTGTTTTCTGTTTTCTCAAATAGATTCAAAAATAATAATCTCCCCTTAGATTCCTCATTTTCAGAATCGGATAAAAAATAATGAGCCTTATTCTTACTAGCTCCTACCTTAGGATAGACCAAAATGCCACTTTCTGCCTCAAATGCCCTTGCATAGGTGTATATTTGCCTCAAATCATTATCAGAAGGCATTCCTTGTAAGGGGATTTTCCATTTGACATCAATCACCCATCGCTTATCCTCTTTTTCTAATAAGATGTCTGGTCGAAGCATTTTGGTGCTCCAAAATTTTTTTTGAGGTTGCCAACTCACTTTTATTTCTTTAGAATTTTTGTTTAGCGTTCTATAAACATATTCTTCAAACAGACGATTCATATCAAATAGTATCCCTAGTGTCGAATATCCACCAGCCTTTAGGTTTGGGGTGTAATTTTGTAAAAGTAGCTTAGCTATGGTCAAAACCTCCCGATAGTTTCTAAATTTTTTCATCGCCTGAAGCTTCTGCACTCTATTCCAATCTATTTTTGAATTGTTGCTTGGTGGTAAATATCGATGAATCTGCCTAAATTGCTGCTGAAGTTTAGAACTCGGGGCCTGTTTTATTGCAAGCAAGACAGCTTGCCCCAACACCTCATGTATAGAATGCTCTAGCATATAACTATCTTGGATAGTATAAATACGCTCTTTATGAGCTATATTTTTATTAAGATGTTTACCAATCTGCCATTGCCCTTTCCACCTTGTGCTATTTGATGTTGCTCTTTCGTAGCTCCTAACCAAACCTTTGCCTAAAAGTATCTCAAGTTCTTGAGCAAATAAATCAAAGTATATATGCAACAATGATGGACGACTTGATGGGCCAATTTGTTGGTGGGCTGCTCCTACTACATTTACTGCTATTTTTTTGCAAGCAAAAAGCATTTCGATTAACAAACTTTGCCACAGAGCTGATTTTTGTTCGAAAGAATCCACCTTGGGCAAAACTTCTATTACAAGATTTTGTATCTGGATAACTCCTACATAGCTACCCCATTTTATATAGTTGTGTCCTAAAGAACAGTATTTGTTACCATGCGCTTCATTGAATAAAACTAAGGCTTCCCAATGAGTTTTGGTAAAAACATTATTGTCGATCAAAAGTTTTTGATGCTCAAAGATTTGTATGTGATTCGAACTATTGGACATTTATAAGTTTTTCTTTCCAGCTTCTAGCATTTCTATAACCTTTGTGGTTCTTCGCTCTTTAGTCGCATCTCGTTTAGCTTCAGTTATATATTGAGCATACTCTTTTTGGCATGTGTAAGATAAAGTTTCGTAGAAAGTCTTGGCTTTGGGTGATTTTCCGAATGCGGCAGACAGAAGTTGAGGTACTTCTACAACTCTAGGCTCTGTATCTAACTCTACCTTTATCTGTATGCTATCTCCAACATTCTTGCCCAACTCTTCTCTAATGTCTTTTCGGACAATTAGCAAATGTTTGGGTGTTTTCATTTTGGTGAGGGTACCTCTGTATTCTATGGTTTCTTCAAACAAGACTTTCACTTTGGGTCTTTTGGTTCCAAATGTTTTTTCTACATCAAAAGGAACAAAAACAAATGCTCCTCCTCTCCCACTACTTTCTATAATTGCCTCAAACGACTTAATCTTTGTCATCTCTGTATATTTTTTATGTATGAACAGCTAAAAATAACACTATTCTAGCAAAAAACAAGATACTTTCTACTTGTAACCCAAAAACTCCTAAAAATGGATGTTTTGGCAAGAAAATTGCTTGAATGATCATTGAATTTTTAGCTAGCCTCAACCCTTGTTTTTAACAAAAAAAACAGTTCAAAACCCCTCGTTACTATGACATTAAAA
Source organism: Aureispira sp. (assembly GCA_024222455.1). Lineage (GTDB taxonomy): Bacteria > Bacteroidota > Bacteroidia > Chitinophagales > Saprospiraceae > JAAEPD01. The sequence continues at coordinate 10,015 of JAAEPD010000083.1, read as the reverse complement.
AAACTTTGGCAAGGCTCATTACTACTACTATTAGCCTTTGCAATTTCTAGTTTTATTAACCCTAACAATGATCACACTAAGAATCCTCCAAAAAACAAAGCAAAGGTTAGTCAGCTTGGCAAATATCAAGGCTACAGCAAAAAAGATTATAAAGGCTTTACATACAGCTCTCAATATGTAAAAATGCCAGATGATGTAAAATTGGCGGTGGATATCTTTTTACCGAAAAAGAGGGAAGCAAAAGAAAACTTCCCTACTATTATATATTATGTACGTTATGCTCGGAGTATCCAGCTAAAAAAAGGTGTTCGATTCTTAGGTAAACCTTATTTTGGGCATGTCCCTAAAAAAGAGATAGATTTTTTTACATCTAACGGATATGCTTGTGCTATTGTAGACCTTAGAGGTTCTGGAGCGTCTTACGGACATCGAAAAATGGAATTTAGTCCTGAGGAAGTAAATGATATGGGAAATATTATAGATTGGTTAACAAGTCAATCTTGGTCTGACAAACAAGTGGCAACGACAGGGATTTCTTATACTGGAACTACCGCCGAATTTGCTCTTACTACTAAGAATCCAGCCATCAAAGCGTGTATTCCACGGAGTGCTATTTTTGATCTTTTTGCTGATATAAATTTCCCAGGAGGTATACGCCAATCTCCTTTTATAGAAGTATGGAAGAAAACAACTGTTGCTTTGGACAACAACAACTTCAAAGTTTTTGGAGGGTTAGCAGGTTCTTTAGTAAAGGGTATAAGCCCTGTTCAGGAGGATAAAGACAGAACAATGCTAAAAGAGGCTGTAGAAGAGCACAAACAAAATTTTGATATTTTTGCAGGACTTTATAGAGTTGAAGCTAGAGATCAGGTTGATGTAGAAGCTAAGCAATCTAATGATGATTTCAGTATTCATGCTCGTATCAAAGAAATAGAAGCCTCAAAGGTTCCTATTTATAGAATATCTGGATGGTATGATGGTGGTAATGTAAATTCTGCTTTTAAGGGTTTTAATAATGTTTCTAATACCGAAAAATTGCTAATTGGCCCTTGGGATCATGGTCCTCATGACCATGTTAGCCCTTTCGCTAAAAGTCCTAAAGTACAGTTCGATGTTTATTTAGAAATGCTTCGTTTTTTTGACTATCATATGAAAGGTATTCAAAATGGTATAAATGAAGAAGCTCCTATCCATTATTATCAAATGGGCGATGAGAAATTCAGAAGCACACAGACTTGGCCAATAGCCAAAGCTAAAGCTCAGAAACACTTTTTCTCTAGTGATAACTTCCTATATACAACACAGAAAGATGCAAAAAATGGAAGTATAGAATATACTTGTAACTATGAATTAGGCACAGGAGGTGGAAGTCGTTGGAATAGCTTAACAGAGCTTTATCGCTATGAAAAGCATACACATTATGATGACAGAAAGGAGATTAATGAGAAAATGGTTTTATTTAGTGGCCCAGTCCTAGAAGAAGCTATGGAAATAACTGGTCATCCTATCTTGGACTTATATTTCAGTGCTGATGCAAAAGATGCTACAGTATTTGTCTATTTAGAAGATGTGGCGCCTAATGGTAAGGTTACTTATATAACGGAAGGGCAATTTAGAGCTCAACACCGAAAAATATCTACAGATACACCTCCTTACAAACATTGTGAACCTTATCATTCTTTCAAGAAAGAAGATATGCAAGATTTAACACCAGGAGAAGTAACTAATCTTTCTTTTGGCCTGTTGCCTACATCTTACAAGATTCCTAAGGGGCATCAGTTGAGAGTTTCTTTAAGTACTTCAGATATTGATCATTTTGATAATTTTGAAGAAAGACCAACGAAGTTAAACATATATTGCTCTACTGAACACCCTTCTAGTATAGATATTCCAGTTGTCAAATAAGGGTTAGTCCATAGAAATAAACTATTAAGCAGGTGGCAGTATTTGTCGCCTTGCTTTTTTTTGTATAATTTCGGCGTTGGTACTGCTTTTATTTTTAGCACGGACTATTAAACTGTAATAGTAAGCATAGCTTATGCGGAGATTAAAATTTTATGAAAAAACACGGTGGAGACTTTTGCTCATCTTAGGTGGGCTAAGTGTGCTTCTTGCATCTATATATTATACTAATGCAATCAGCCAAAAGTTGAAAATCAGTGAAGAAAAAGATGTTGAGTTATGGGCAGAAGCACAAAAACTGATGATTTCGGCATCTCCAGACGATGACTTAACACTCCACTCTCTAGTTACAGATCCTAATAATATAGGCTTACCGATTATTATAACAGATGCAGAGCTCAACATAATAGATGCCATGAATTATGGCAAAAAATCTTTTATGGAGGACCCCGCTTTTTTTGAGGGAGAACTTCTTTTTCTTAAAGAAAATTCTAGTCCTATTATTATAGAAAATGAAGAAATTCAATACAAAGCATATATTTTCTACAGGACATCTCCCCTTTTGGTTTATTTAGAATGGTTTCCCTATGTGCAATTTGGGATATTGGCTATATTCCTTTTATTAGCTTATCTTACATTTAGTTCTAGTCGGCAAGCAGAGCAAGAGCGTGTTTGGGTCGGTATGTCTAAAGAAACAGCTCATCAATTAGGGACTCCTCTAACCTCTCTTATTGGATGGATAGAGAATATGCGCATGATGTATCCTGATAATGATGAAATAGATATGATGGCAGTAGAGATGACAAAGGATATTGATATGTTGCAGATTGTAGCGGAGCGATTTTCTAAGATAGGTACAGTCCCAGACCTAAAGCCCATTAATATTTATGACAATTTAGATAAACACCTCAAGTATATAAAACAAAGAGCTTCTCGTAAGATTAGTTTTGATTTTCCTTATAAGGATGAGTTTGACCCTGTTGATGTATATGTAAACCCATTGTTGTTTGATTGGGTCATAGAAAATCTACTCAAAAATGCTTTGGATGCAATGGGAGGAAAGGGAGAAATAGCTGCTTGTGTTTCGGAAAGTAAAGATTATGTCAATATTGACATCAAAGATACAGGGAAAGGAATGCCCAAGAGTCATTTCAAATCAGTGTTCCAGCCTGGGTTTTCGACCAAAGAAAGAGGTTGGGGGCTAGGTTTATCACTATGCAAAAGAATTGTAGAAAAATACCATAATGGTAAAATTTTTGTGAAGAGTTCTACCATAGGACAGGGTACTACTTTCAGAATACAATTACCAAAAACGCTTAACTAATGCTAAAGTTTACATTTTATTTATGTACACTCCTTTTATTGTTCCCTCTTGTTACCCAAGCCCAATTCACAGATACACTATACATAACCGATGAAGATGGATTTCCAGTCATTGAAGCCATAGTCTATGAACTTAAGGCTAACGGTACCATTGATTCGAGTTCTATCACAAAGACAGACTTTGATGGAGTTGCCATATTAAAGGACATTGATTACCATAGCACCATACTGGTTTCGGATGTTCGTTATCATGAGCATAAATCCAGTATTCATGCTGTTAGGGATAATGGAGGTAGAGTTGTTTTACAAACAACTTTGCTCGGCGAAATCACAGTTTATGGAACAAGCATTGAAGAAGAAAACCTAAAAGAAGTTCCCTCTAAAGTCTCCATCATAGACAAGAATGACATTAAAATGTTCAATCCCCAAACTACTGGAGATGCTATTAATAATTCTGGAGATATTTTCTTACAAAAAAGTCAGATGGGTGGAGGAAGTCCTATTATTAGGGGATTCGAAGCCAATAAAGTTCTCATTGTTGTAGATGGAGTGCGCCTAAACAATGCTATATACAGAAACGGTCATTTACAAAATGTGATCACTATCGACAATGCTGTACTTGATCGTGTAGAAATACACCATGGGCCTGCTTCTGTTATGTATGGTAGCGATGCTTTGGGTGGAGTTATGCACTTTTTTACTAAAAAGCCTCTCTTCCGTCCTGAAGGAGCCAAAAAAATAGTTGATGTAAATACTTATGGGCGATTCTCTACTGCAAATTTTGAAGGAACAGGTCATGTTGATTTTAATATAGGTAACTCTAAGGTTGCCTCTTTAACCAGTCTTACCTTTTCAGCATTCCAAGATCTTAGGGCCGGTCGATTGAAATCAGATACAGCTATGGCTAGGTATTGGAATAGATATTTCTATGCAGAACGAGGAGATAGCACTGATCTTGTTCGTATTAATGAGAATCCTAATGTTCAGTTAGGGACTGCTTACTCACAGCTAGATGTTTTACAAAAATTGCGTTATAAGCCAAGCGAGAAATTAGAACTAGGCTTAAACATTCAATATTCTACCACTAGCAATGTTCCAAGATATGATCAGTTGACAGAAGGTGAGGTGATCCTAAACAACAATCAAATCACCTCTCAAAAACTAAAGTTTTCAGAATGGTCTTATGGTCCTCAACAGCGTTTGTTAGGAGCATTGTCGGCCAGTTTTACAGATGATAGTTTGGCCTTTTTTAACCATATGAATATTGTATTGGGCGCCCAAAAGATAGACGAAGATCGTATTACTCGAAGATTTGGAGACCCTTTGCGCAGAATTCAGAAGGAGGATGTGTATGTATTTTCTTTAAATATGGATTTTATCAAAAAATTCAAGAATAACTCTAAGTTGCTTTATGGATTAGAGGTCACACATAATATTGTAAACTCATCTGTAGAGACCATTAATATAGAAACTCAAGAAAGTTCAAGTAGAGGAATTGGCACACGTTATCCAGATGGAGGAAGTACAATGTCTACCGCCGGAGTTTATACTAGTTACCGACTAAAATTAGGTAATCGTGCCAATATAATAACAGGAATTCGCTATAGCTTCACCAACTGGCAAGCATCTTTTATAGATACCTCTTTATATAATTTACCTTATTCCCAAATTAGTTCTAATAACCATGCTCTTACAGGTAGCTTAGCGCTTGCTTGGGATATGGGGAGAGGATTTCAGCTCAACTCAATAGTTTCTAATGCTTTCAGGCCTCCTAATATAGATGATGCAGGAAAAATTAGAGCAAAAGGTGATAATGTAACCGTTCCTAATCCTGATTTAAAATCAGAGAAGGCCATTAATATGGAGCTGAGTTTAGGTAAACAGTTTGGGAAATCGGTAAAACTGAGTGGAACATTCTTTTATACGCACTTATTTGATGCCTTGGTCCAACAAGATTTTGAGCTTAATGGCACAGATTCTTTATATTATGATGGTGCATTTAAGAGTATACGATCCAACATAAATGCAGGCAAGGGCTATATACTCGGATTTAGTACAAATATTCAAGTAGAATTTGGAAAGTTCACATATATAAAAGCGGGGATAAACTATACAGAAGGTAGGATAATAAAGGATAGAAATATGGAGCCATTGGCGCATATTCCACCCCTATATGGCCAACTATCTTTTGGATATAAAAGAAAAATATTCCAAACACGTATGATGCTTCGTTTTAATGGAGCTAAATTGCTTAAAAATTATTCCGAAGATAGCTCTGAAAATTTGGATAAGGCTCTACCTATTGGTACACCTGCTTGGTTTACAATTAATATCTACACCTCTTTTCAATTAGGAAAAACACTTTCCCTACATTTGGGGTTAGAAAACCTTTTGGATTGGCATTATCGGCCCTATGCTTCGGGAGTTAGTGCTCCTGGACAAAATGTGATAGTTACACTTAGAGGAGCATTTTAGACAAAGTAATCTTCAATGCTTTTGCTCACAATAAAACAAAAAAGGAGTGCCAACTGAGGCACCCCTTTTTTTGCTTTTGGGACTATAACTAAAATTTTTAGGCTCTATTCTTTATTTACTCACCCAATATTTAGGTGCTTTTCTTGCTTGTCTAACTTTTTGCCATGGATTGCGCTCATTCTTATCTATAAATGCTATCTCATTTACATTCTCAGGCACACATATAGTGTATGAGATATATTCACGCAATTTTTCATTCCCTAAATCAATAGACTCTTTATGATTACTTGAACTCAAAACAATCTCTCCATCTTTCAATTCAGCAGTTAATTCATAACGATCAGAATCTACTAAAAAACTCATCAATTGATTATTTTTTACAGATAGTCTTACTTGCGTCTTAATCACCATATCTTTTCCCTTTGTGTATTGTACTTTTACATCTCCTTCTGTTATTCCCTCTATCGATAATTGACCAGCTTCTGTAACCAAAACCTTTTGTTGTACAATCTTATGAGATTGTGCAAAAGCAGTTGCAAAACAAGCAAAAACTAAGCTTAAAGTAAATAACCAATGAGATGTTTTCATTATACTATTTTTTTGGGAGTTGAACTATCTTCAATTGTTGGTAATGTAAATATCAAAAAAAATATTTAGTGACCAATACAAAAAATGAGTTTTTTTTACAATTCAAAATGAGCTTTTACATTTATAACCAATTACTTATCAGTGAAATAAAAACTAAAAAGTTAGCTTTAAAAGCCCAGTTTTAATATTGAAACTTTCTTTAAAACGAACTATTCATTATTATTAATGACACAAATATCTTCAAAAAGTCACTTATCTAACAATACAAAAATGATTATTTATCAAATAAAAAAATCTATATACTAATTCTACATCCTTTATTAAAAGGTAATTTATCCTATTTTTATTTTGCTACCCAATATCTAGGTACTTTCCTTGCTTGTCTAACCTTTTGCCAAGGATTACGCTCATTCTTATTTATAAATGCTACCTCATTTACTTTCTTAGGGACATATATAGTATAAGAAATATATTCACGCAATGGCCGGTTTTCCAACTCTATAGTTTTCAATCCATTCTGAATACTCAAAAAGACTTCTCCATCCTTCTCCTCTATAAATAGTTTATAGCGTTCAGATTCAGCTAAAAATCCCATCAGCTGATCATTTTTTACAAATAATTCTTCCCCATCTGTATATTCAACTTTCACATGGCTCTCTGCAATATCTATAAAAGATACCTCCTGAACTTCTAGTGTATTTATATTTTGCTGTATAATTTTGTGAGATTGGGCAAAGTTGGTGGTAGAGCAACTAACTATAAAACTTAAGACGATTAGATAATTTAGAGTTTCCATTTTATTTTTTTTAGAGGGTTGAACTTAACTTGAATCTTTTATTGAAATCACCAATAGAACAACAGTACAAAGGTAATTTTATTCATAGTCGTTCACTATCCGTAAAACCCCCTAAAAATGATTGTATTATCACTTAGATTAAATAAAAATGGCTACTGGAAATTCCTCTCCAGCAGCCATTATATTTTCAAAAATATTGTATCTATCCTATCTCAACAAGGTAAATGGCCCTCTAAGCATTTTTTCATCTTGCCCTGGCAATTGATATTTCAATATAAAGATATACCCATCTCTAGGTTGTTCCTTCCCATTAAAACGACCATCCCAACCACCATCAGAAACATTAGCATTATTGTACATTACTTGTCCCCAGCGATTATAGATAACAAATTCGGTCATAAACTGTGGGTCTAATTGCACAGGTTTGAAACGATCATTCTTTCCATCATTATTAGGCGTAAATGCATTAGGCATACCCAATAAATCAGAAATTTCGACTACAACACTAATTGAAGCAGTATCTACACAGCCATCTGTGGATGTAGCTGAGACTAATAACACATAAGTACTAGTAGTTGTTGGTTCTGGTTGTATAGTGGTAGAAGGTATAGTAGCACCTCCAATATTTAAATTTCCAATAGTAGAAGTTTCCGTCCATAAGTAAGTCACTCCACTAGCAGATTGATCATTGCCCGCATCTATAGCGACTTGATCGCCCCAAGTAACTGTAGTATTTGTAGTACCAGACTGCACAACAAATGGAGTTACAGAAGGCATCAATGGAGTTCCTATTGTTTCATCTGCACTAATCGTACAACCATTAGCATCACTTACAACTATAGTGTAGGTTCCTGCATTTAAGCCATTGTTCAAAGCTGTATTTACGCTATTTGACCAAGTATAGCTCAGAGCACCAGTACCACCACTTGCTGTAGCTTCCATACCTCCTATTGCCTCACCCAAACATCCCTCCAAAGGAGTAGATATTGATATAGCTAAAGTTAAAGCCGTAGGATCATAAACATTTACATCTAATGTTTTTACGCAGCCCAAAGAATCACTTACAGTCAACGAATAACTTCCTCCAGATATATTAGTTAAATCTTCAGAATTTGCGCCATTCGACCAATTGAATACATATCCTGTTGTAGCAGGTTCTCCTCCCATTACGGTTACATCAATAGCACCATCATTCACACCATCACAACTTTCGTCAGTTGTTGTAGATAAAGTTACTGTTATAGCACTTGGCTCCGAAATTACCATAGCATTAATACTATCCATACAGCCATTCTGATCAGAAACTGTCACATGATAAGTTCCACCATTCAAGTTAGACAGGTCTTCTGTGGTCGCAATATTAGGACTCCATGAGTAGGTATAATTTAATGTTCCTCCTGTAGTACTTATATCAATACTTCCATCTGCAGCACCATTACAACTTACATTGTTCAAACTTGCAGATAATACCAAACTATCTGGTTCAGATATGGTGTAAGTGCCTCCTGTAATAGAACAACCTAAGGCATCTGTTATAGTTACAATATAGTTGCCAGCAGGTATCCCACTCAAGTCTTCCGTAGTAGAACTGTTAGACCAATTATAACCATAACTTCCAGCACCTCCAGTTACACTTATTCCAATTTGTCCATCACTCAAGCTTTTACAAGAAACACTATCCAGCAGATCTAGAGAAGCTGTGATGGTTGGTACATTATTAATAATTTGAGTATCTAAGGCTACACAACCATTTGCATCTGTTACTATTACAGAATAAGTAGCTGCTGATAGATTATTAATATCTTGAGTTGTAGCCCCATTGGACCAGTTATAGTCATATGGAGTGCTTCCCCCCACTACAGATATACTAACAAATCCATCTACAATACCTGCACAACTCTCATTTTTGAATGAGTCTATTGTGATTCCCAATATTGCTGGCTCATTTACTACATGTGGGCCTGCACTTGCTGTACAGCCATTCGCATCTGTTACTGTTAGGTTATTCGTACTACCACTCAAACCTGTTGCATCTTCTGTCGTCTGTCCGTTATCCCATAGATAACTATAATTCGTTGTGCCTCCTGTTACTGTTACATAGACTGCTCCGTCTGCTGCTCCATTACAGCTTACATGATTTAGAGAATCAAAAGTCACTACTAAGAGTGTAGGTTCATTCACAATATGTGGACCTGTACTTACGGTACAGCCTTTCGCATCCGTTACTGTTAGGTTATTCGTACTGCCACTCAGGCCTGTTGCATCTTGGGTGGTTTGTCCATTAGACCATAAGTAACTGTAATTTGTTGTTCCGCCTGTTACCGTTACATAAACAGCTCCATCTGCTGCTCCATTACAGCTTACATGCGTCAAGGAATCAAAGGTTACCACCAATAAAGTTGGCTCATTTACGGTGTGTGTGCCAGTGGTTATCGTACAACCTGTCGCATCCGTTATCGTTGCTGCATAGGTAGTGCCGGCTATTAAACCTGTTGCATCTTGGGTGGTTTGTCCATTAGACCATAGATAACTATAGTTCGTTACACCTCCTGTTACAGAGATAAACACTCCACCATCATTACCTCCATTACAACTTACATCATTGATGGAATCTAAGGTGATCACTATTAAGGTAGGCTCATTCACTACATGAGGACCTGCACTTGCTGTACAGCCATTTGCATCTGTTACTGTTAGATTATTTGTGCTGCCACTCAGGCCTGTTGCGTCTTCTGTGGTTTGTCCGTTATCCCATAGATAACTATAATTCGTTGTGCCGCCTGTTACTGTCACATAAACAGCTCCGTCTGAAGCGCCATTACAACTTACATGTGTCAAAGAATCAAAAGTCACTACCACCAAGGTTGGCTCATTCACCACATGTGGGCCTGTACTTGCTGTACAGCCATTCGCATCCGTTACTGTTAGGTT
>JAAEPD010000082.1 GCA_024222455.1 Aureispira sp. | reverse complement strand
GCTTGGGTGGATGCTTTTCGGTCTATGTTGATTCGATTTGAAACTTCTGCTCAAAATTGGATTCAAGCTCACTATTTAGTCTTTGCTATGATTTTTCTTAAAAAATATTTCAACTTAACATTTAGTTTTTAAATCACTTCTTTGTGTTTTTGCAAGCTTTTGATCTTTAAGACAAAAAAAAGACTGTTCAAATACACAAAACATGAGATACCTCAACAAGTATAATGTTCTTCATCATTCTCAATGTTTATTATTCTAACATTCATATGAGGCAAATCATAAAAAACAACTCTCTTCTTTGGAACTATTGAGTAATAGGCATAAAAAAAGTCTTGACCTATCATCTAGATCAAGACACCTTATTATCTTCATTTTTTCTATAAAAATTCCTCTTTTTTAATAAAAAAAGGGAGGCGGCCATGTTTACCGTTTGCCGCCGCGTTTTCGGTAGGATTCGAACCTACGACTTCCCGTTTATGAGACCGGCGATCTGCCAACTGATCTACGAAAACATCCCACACTTTGTAAAAATACAATAAGCGTTTTGAAATCATACCTTTGCTCTGCCACTGAGCTACCACCCCATTTTTTTACTGGATTTTCCTGACAAATCTTTCCACTTTCAGATCGATTGTTTTGGAACATGGTGGAGTAGGCCGGAATCGAACCAACGCACTAGGCTTCACAAGTTATTGTCCTTTACAAAGAAATTTTAGGCTGAGACTTCAGAGCGATAGACTACATCTGAGGAATCATTCCATATGCATTATGAGTACATAGGTGATTCTTTTACGCTAAATCTAAGGCTGAAGCTAGCTCTGTTATGCTGTAATAATACAAAACAAACTTAAATAGTTCATATAAATCTATATTTAAGTAATTAGGCAAGCAAAACTACATGGTTTATAGTATATTAGTTAGCTAAAGTATAGACCACTATGAAGTCCAATAAACTATTTGATCTAATTCTTTCGATGAGTAGAGCCGAAAAAGGCTTTTTTAAAAAAAATGCTAAACTCTATGGTAGCACAGATAGTCAGTACCTAAAACTATTTGAAGCCATTGACAAACAAGATAAATACGATGAAGTCAAGCTGCTCAAAAAGTTTAAAAAGGACTCCTTCATCAAGCATTTTCATGTTACCAAAAACTATCTGTTTGGTGCCATACTCTCTAGCCTAAAAAACTACAGGACTAGCAAGTCAAAGAAAAGCCAACTAGAGCAACTCAAAATGGAAATTGAAATCCTCATTGAACGTTCGCTATACGAAGAGGCAGATAAACTAATCCAAAAGGTAAAAAAACAAGCCTATGCTATAGAATATTTTGAGGTATTGCTGACGGTTCTAAAGCTTGAACGCTACATGTGTACAGTCTATGAACCTTACAAAAAAATGCATCGAAAAAACGATGTTCGGAACGAAGTGAAAGCGGTTTTAGCCCATCTCCAAAATCAAGAATATTACTTACAACAGTCTGATGATTTAATGGAAATTCATCTGTATGGCGAGTACAATAACTCTGAAGAAAAACAGAGTTATATCGCTCAAATTATGGAGCAAGACCAGCTTCAAGATGAGACACTGGCAACAACCTTTGAATCTAAGAGAAAGTTTTGGCAAGCACATTTGGTAGCTGCTACACTACAACAGGAATCTGCTAGAATGCTCTATTGCAGTGAACAAGTTGTGCAACTTTGGGAGCGCTATGCTATACAACAGCAAGAACAGCCCTATACCTATTGTGTTACCTTATCCAATTATTTGGCTTCTGCTCAATACAATCCAGATGAAATTGACAGCCAAGAATATCTAACTATTCTAAATAAAATCAAGGCACAAGAAATCCACAGTTTACCACTCAAAATATTACAATATTCTATCTATTTTTTTGATCGCCTTATACTCATGCATCTCAGCAGCAATTTTGAAGAGCTAGATCAAGTTGTAGAGGAGATTAATCAGTTTTTGAAAAAGTATAACAAACTGGTCAATACTAAAGAAAAACGAGAGCTAATCTATATTATATGTGGTTTGTATATCATAGTTGGCAAACCTGACCAAGCGCTTCACTGGAGCTTAGCGTTTGAACAGTTGCCTAAATCTACATTGCAAAGTTTTATTTATTTTTCGGTAGAACTATTCTCTGTTTTTGCTCACTTTCAGCATAAAAACATTGAGGTTGTTTTATCTAAAATTAGATCCATACAACGACAACTCAAAAAACAAGAAAAGGTCTATGCCATCCAAAAGCTAGTCCTTCAAATGCTTTCTAAAATTGAAACGTTAGCATTCACCTACAACACTAAAGACCTTTGGTTAGACTATATCCAAAAATTTGAAGAGTTGCTCAAAATCCCTGAAGAACAATATGCTTTAGGCAACTTCGATATTGTTACTTGGATCAAAGCTCAAATGGAGCACAGCACAATGGCAGAAATCTACAAAAAAAGTAGTTAAGTCTTATTTTTTAGTCAACTCAAACATAGCTTTTTCTACAATTTTAAACTGCTCTGGAGCTCCTTCGTATTCTGGGTTGCTACGATGCAAAACCTCTTTAGTTTTACAATCCATTTCTACTTTGATAGAATAAGGATAATACCGCTGGTTTTCATCTGCTCCATAGACCTCTTTTTCTAAATCTAGAAAACCTGAATCTTTTACCTTTTGAGCTAAATCTTTTAACTGCTCTTCTGATAACTCTACATTATCCAAAATGGTCTCATTCCCTACTATATCATGTGCAACTACACCCTGTGCTTGATCTATGATTCTAGTGTAAGTAATTTTGCCATCTCTCACAAAAATCTTACTATTCCATGCACTATATTCTACATTCATAGGACAATCGTTTTTTTCTTCATTAGAATTAGTTTTAGTCCCTTGACAAGCACTAAAAATTAGCAACAACATTAAACTTAATATAGTTATTTTCATTGTTCTAGTATTTTATTATTCCCAATAAGACCAAGATACATAAGCAATTAATAAAAAAAAATGACCTAGCTTAGTTTTATAGCTAACAAAAAATGGTAGCTGCATCTTGTGCAACTACCATTCTATATATAGAAGTTATTATCAAACTAAACGATATACCAAGCGATCAGTAAAAAATGTAATAAGGCTCCTGCTATTACAAATAAATGCCAAATAAAATGAGCATAAGGCATCCGTTTATCTATTACATAAAAGATAATACCCACTGTATAAGCCAATCCTCCAGACAGCAACAACCGAAACCCTGTAGTTGGCAAAACTGCATATAGATAACCAACCTTGAGCAAGGCCATCCACCCCATCGCAGCATACATAATCACTGCTGTAGTCTGAAAGCTATTGATGTAGAAGATCTTTAGGATCATACCAACCAAAGCCAAGCCCCACATTATGCCAAAAAATGTCCAACCAAAGGCACCTCCTATTGTAATTAATAAGACAGGTGTATAGGTTCCTGCTATTAGCAAATAAATACTAACATGATCAATAATCCGAAGCAACTCTTTCTTTTCTTCATTGGTTACACCATGATAAAAGGCAGAAGATGCAAATACAGCTACTAAACCTGTTCCGTAAAAAAACGTACTAAACATAGACCAATCCTTAGTGCTATAAGCAGCAAAAACGATAAGTACAATAAATCCCCCTAAGGCAGTTAAGGCAGCCAATCCATGCGAAATGGCGTTAAACTGCTCTTCTAGTCGTTCATGCCGACTAACAGCTACTTTTTCCATAAAATAATTGATGTTGATCTTGATGATTAAATACAGGGAGTTATTTGGTAACTATTCAAACGTAATAAGAAAACTTATGTTTTATATTCCTTTGTTATTTTTAGATCCGATCAAATTCTTTCTTCTCTAATCGAATATATGCATTCATGGCCATATAGCATTTACCTTTTTTCCCCTCAACTTCGTCATGAATTGTATAAGCTATTGATTTCCCCTTCAAATAGTCTCTAAAATCTAATAAATTCTCAGGAACAGCATGGCCCATATAATTATCATGGCTAGTATAGCGCCCATAAACATGGTAAACTTTTCTAGATTCTCTTACAATCATAAACACAGGTTCAGCATCCTCTTTCACCTTTCTTAGGCGATTCTTTTGCACATCCCTCCATTTATAAAATTGTTCCTCACTCATAATTTTAGGGCTATTCTTTAACCAATCGAATTCCTTCTTTATCCATAGTTATTTTACGCTGCTTATACAAAGCACCTAAAGCACGTTTAAACGCCTTTTTGCTTATCCCAAACATTTCATAAATTTCATCTGGTGCACTCTTATCCGTCAACTCCAAAAAGCCATCATTCTCAGTCAAAGCTGCATGAATCTTTTCACAGTTAGGATCATTAGAATTTCTATAGCCAATTGGCGTAATAGAAAGATCTAGTTTATTCTCCTCTCTTATCTTTTTCACATAACCTTTCAACTTATCTCCAACCTTAAGGTCTACAAAAACCTCATTCTGAAAAATAAGCCCTTTGTGTTTATTATTCACAATAGCCAAAAATCCAAGTTCTGTTCTTCTGTACACCAACAAATCCACCTGTTCACCTGCTTCTACAGTCAATTCCTCATTGTTTAGGCGCTTATCTATTTTATTGCTAGCATAAAGACGATCTGTTTCCTCATCCAAATCCATATAGACCACATACCAACGTCCTTCTTGCATACGTTGACGCTGCTCCTTGAAAGGCACTAACAGATGTTTCTCTAATCCCCATTCTACAAAAGCGCCAACTTCATCAACAGAAAACACCTTTAGCAAAGCAAACTCTTTCATCAAGATTTTTGGAGTAAGATTCGTAGCTATTTTGCGCTGTTCATAATCTCTATATACAAAAACCTCGATCTCATCATCTATACTAAAACTCTCTGGAGCATACTTGTTTGGTAATAGTACATCCTCTCCATCCTCATCGCCCAAATACAAACCAACAGTTGTATCTCTCAATATTTTTAACGTATTATATTTTCCTACTTCTATCATAATTAATTACGAATTACAAATTATTCAATTACGAATCAAACCTCTTACCTATTAGTTATTACCTGTTCAACTATTACCTAATTAATTGTCAAATCAGCACATTGTCAAATTAACACATTAAATTTAATATCCCTTCAAATCAATATCATCAGTATAGGTCAACTGTATCCATTTCCCCATCTTCTTCTGAATAACTTTAAAATGTTTTAAATCATCTTTAGTTAGTATCGTAATAGCCTCTCCAGAAGCATCTGCTCGTCCTGTACGTCCGATACGGTGGACATAATCTTTAGGCGATCGAGGCAACTCATAGTTAATAACGTAAGGCAACTGCTCTATATCAATACCACGAGATAGCAAATCGGTAGCAATCAACACCTTTGTTTTACCAGACTTGAAGGTAGCCAAAGCAGAGGTTCTAGCCCCTTGACTTTTTTTGCTGTGTATGGCAGCTGCTCGTATTCCATTTTTACGGAGTTTGCCAACCATATTATCCGCCTTTCGGATAGACGAAACAAAGACCAAAATCTGCTCTAAATCCCTACTTTTGATCAAATATCTCAAAAAAGGCCCCTTTTGAGCATCCTCTACCAAATAAGCTGTTTGTCGTATAGCTTCAGCTTCCGTCGGTTGCTCTTTAGCTTCTACCTCTACAACTACTGGATTTTTGAGTAAGACACGGTTCATATTATCAACATCACTGCTCAAGGTAGCCGAAAACAAAAGGTTTTGACGTCTTGGAGGCAAGAGTGCTAATATTTTATTCATCTCCTCCTGAAAACCCAAGTTGAGCATCTTATCGGCCTCATCCAATACCAATGTTTCTACATCTGACAAATAGACTGCATTGGACTCGACCAAATCGATCAATCGACCAGGTGTAGCCACTAAAATATGTGTCCCTTGCAAGGCCTTCATTTGAGGATTGATAGACACACCACCATGTACAGCTAATGATTTGACACGATCCGCCAAACCTACTCTAAATAGATCAAACACCTCCCCTACTTGTATGGCCAACTCTCGTGTAGGCACCAAAACTAAGGCTAAAACATGTCTGTTTTTGACAATTTTATGCACATTAATTCTAGACAATATGGGCAGTACATAACTTGCCGTTTTACCCGAACCTGTCTGAGCTATTCCCAATAAATCATTACCTTTAATTATAGCAGGTATCGCCTTTTCCTGAATAGGATAAGGAGTAGTATAATTTTGCTCTTTGAGTAGTGGCAATAAGGTAGACACAACACCTAAGGAACTAAATGACATCTTATATAGTATCTTATTTTTATAAATAGTATCTGCACTTTTAGCTCAACCAAGCTAAAACCTAGATCTCTTTAATTATCAAACTACTATGATTACTTACGAGTAAATTTGTAATTGATTATTTTTTCTTCTTTTTACCTTTCTTTTTCTTCCCTTTTTTACCAAAAGGTTCCATTTCTTTCATCAATGATTTATAATCACCTGCACGTTCTCTATCCTTTGATATAATATCTGCGTATTCGTATTTATCAACCTCTTGGACATAGATTTCTTTATCTAAAATTGCTTGAATTGCTTCTAATAGAGGCTCCTCATTATCTGCACAAAAAGAATAAGCATTCCCTTTTCTAGAGCCCCTTCCTGTACGCCCAACTCTATGTACATAATTTTCGGGGATATCTGGCAAATCATAATTAATCACGATTTCTATATCCGGAATATCAATTCCCCTTGCGGTTACGTCTGTTGCAATTAACATATTCACCTCACCTTCTCTAAACTTCCGAAGTACTTGCGAACGATCTTTTTGCTCCTTGTCGCCATGTATTGTCAAGGCCTCTATACCAGCTCGCCCCATAGCCTTCAACACTCGTTCTGCTCTTACTTTTGTTCGAACAAATACCAATACCTTAGATTCTGGATTTTCTTCCATCACACGCTCCAAAAAGAAACGTTTATGATCCATATCCATAAACAGAACTGCATGTTCTACATTTTTGGCAACTGGATTTTTGGGTGAGAGTTGTATGCGAATAGCTCCTTGCCTAACAATATGGTAAGCTATTTTCTTAATCTTCTTATTGATGGTTGCCGAAAAAAACAAGGTTTGCTTTCGTTGAGGCAACTTACGAATCAAATCATTAATATCTTTTATAAACCCAAGATCAAGCATATGATCTGCTTCATCCAAAACCAAGGTCTCTACTCTGTTCACCTTCAAATGACCTTGACTAATAAGGTCAAACATTCGTCCTGGTGTAGCCACTATTATATCTGTACCTCTATTCAATTGCTTAATTTGAGGATCTTGATCGACCCCTCCTATCAAGGCTAAAGTTTTGAGAGTAGTGTATTTAGATATTTTCTGAAAAACTGCTGCTATCTGAATAGCTAGTTCATGTGTAGGAGCTAAGACCAATGCTCGAACACCATCGTCCCTGCGTTGGTGTATCTTCTGACGGTATATTATATCTATAATCGGAATAGCAAAAGCCGCTGTTTTACCTGTCCCTGTTTGAGCAACAGCTAAAAGATCTTCTCCCTTTAGAATATTTGGGATAGACTTATATTGGATATCTGTTGGGCGATTAAAACCCAACTGTGCTAAACCTTTCTTGACCTTTTCATGGAAATTATAATCCTTAAACTTCATGTTATTTTAAATAATAGTCTGTGTATTTTTAACTTTATCAAGCTAAAAACAGCATTAACCTTTCCTAATAAACTGATAAGCAAGCATTAACACCGCCACACATTAACACCAAAACATCTAACTATCAATTTATTATAGAATTTTCACAGACTAATGTTAGAATTCTTTTTTGCTACAATAAGCTGCAAAATTAAGCATTTAAATGTAAGGAAAGTCTAGTTCTTGGATTTTTGATAAAAACTCTTTTCAAATGCTAGTTGAGTTATTTATTTAGACCTCTATAACAAGGAATATAATTCAAAGCATTCACCAACATTAGCACAGCTAAAACATACCCTCCTGTAGCTTGCAGATTGCCCATATATGTTATAATAGCTAAGTAAATAAAGGCTATAAAATCTATCCCCATATTAGCTAAGAGCACCGCTTTTTGAGCATCTTTGTCTTGTATATTACGGATAGCAGCTAAACTCAGACACAAAACAGCTAGAAACAAAGCCAACAAGCGCAAAATTTGTACAGACAGAGTACTTACAGGCAGCTCTGTAGCCAAAAACTCTAGAAATAACTGAGGAATAGCAAGTAAAACGATAGCAATGGTTACTCCTTGTACACCTTGTATCAACATTGTTGTTCTAAAATCCATAAAATTAAACTGATTAAAAGTTATTGTTTATACTGTTCTTCTATCCTTTACTGATTTGACTAGCACGATATAAACATAAGCACACCAAATTAGCATCATCACATGTAATACGTCATTTTCTGAGAACCAGATTCCCTTCTTCCAAAGTTCTTGTGTATAGCCCATTGCATCATAAAAGGTGTATGCTATAAAAGTAAGCGCAAAAAGCCCCCAACAGCCTAAAAAGGTTAGGACTAAATGTTCTTTAGTTTTGAAATACTGAACAATATGCAGCCCAACAATCACTATATAAGCTGGTATTGTAGCCATTATCATAAAATCAAATGAGACTAAAAATGCATTGGGCAGCACTGCTCCTACCAAGCAAGCTATAGTATAGGCCAAGGTACTAACTACAGCATAATATTTGCTCCATTTTTGGCCTATTGTAGACATAGAAGAATAGGAAATAGCTATTAGTAATGTTCCTGCACCTGCTACTGTTAGAATATTATAAACCACCTCCCACCAACTGCTTAGCATACAACTGTCTTGCCCTGCACATTTGATCATGTATCCAAACGCCTGAAAACTAGTTCCTGCTGATGCTGCCCCCAAACCACCTAAAAACAATGTAATAGCCCACCAATATCTTGATTTTTGATCAGCCTTTGTTTTATAAAAACGGTAGCCTGCCCATAGTGTAAAAGCTGCCAAAAGATAGACTATAATACTCGAAGAGGGTTGACTTATTGTGATATCATTATATTCCCAACAAGGCTGGTTTTGACACCAGTCATTGGGCGAGATAGCAGGATTATATTTAAGCTCATTTATATTTTGACAAGCTCCTACCCCTAGTGTTGCTAAAAAAATCAGTATTGCATTTTTAGCAGAAAACACTGCTCGATACATTTGCATGAATTCTATAAGTTATCATTTTAAATAAGGCCTAATCCCAAAACTTAACCTTCTTGAATACTGTTTTTCCTACGTCTAAGATTCCATCTCCTAGATCATCTAACACATCTACAAATTCACCTCCTAGACCTTTAAAATAGCCTTGTACTTCTTCTGCTTTATAGCCTGAATATATAAGGGTCTTTCCTAATTCAGGAGCAGCTAAATCATAAGCCCCCTTAATAAACTCACCCGTCTCTTCTACAGCAAATTTAGCTTCCTGCAGGGATTTCCCAATTATTTCCTTAGAAGTGCCCAAACCTTTTTCAAGGCCTTTACCAATTTGGTCTATTGGATAATCTAACTCCTTTAGTGCACTTGCAATAGCCTCTTCCTTAAACCCGTAAACCTTATTAAGACCATATGCAATTTTATCCGCACCTTGCTCAAGTGTTTGGTATGCCGCAACAACCTCATCTACATGGGCATTATAATAATCTTTAGCTACATTAGCTACTTCTCCAGAAAATTCGATTAGTCCTTCACCTACTGCAGTAGCCCATTCTTCTAGTTTTTCAAAAACAGGAAGTAGGTATTCTTCTGCTTTATCTTTTATTTCTTGAATAACTATGTGGTATAAAGCTTCAAAATGTGCTGGTGGTATAGATTTTTTTAAGGTTGGAAATTTGACTTTACTCCCATAGAACTGAAAGCTACCAGCTATTTTCATATAAAACCCAGCACTCCTCCCTGCATTTAGCTCAACCTCTGCATTAAAACTAATATCAGCCAGAGAAATAGCTCCTAATGTTGTTGGGATAGAACAATCTAAGTGAAACAAAATATGTCCACTAGATTTAAAATCGTAATCACGATAAGAACAAGCTAAGTTTGTCTCTAAAAAATGTCCTATACTTTCTTCAAATTTGAATTCAAAACCATCGATACTAGCATCTATTTTTCGTTCATATTCATGCCCAAACAACCCTAGTTTAGTAGAAAGGTATATCTTTTGTTCTTGAGTAGAAAGTTCCATATCTATTATAGGACAAGGATCAGAACCTGCACCAGTCAATGTAAATACATCAAGAATATTGACAGGGTCCATTTGAGCTTTTAGCACAAGACCATCAGCAAGATCTATATTCAAATAAGCACTTGCTTCCCAGCCCCAAGCGGTAAACCTACCTGCTAAAGTAACTCCTGTATCTCTAAAGTGTACGGCACCTATAGAAGTTGCGACAGGAACTATATTCACCTTCACATCTTCCATAACCACGTCAATCACCTTATTTAGGAATTTTTTCACAGGATCTGGCAAGTTTTCATAAAATACAAAGGTGGGGTAAGAAAAGCAAGATAAAGCTTCCAACATGGTAATATGATCTGTAGAACCTGCCAATACAAAATTATCAGGATCATTAACATCTACTAAAACAGACATACTGCCATCAATATTCCCAATTTTCATATTAGCGTGAATACCAATATTATCAAACCCAGTACCTGCATAGGTTGCTCCCACTTGTATTGATAATTGTCTAAGCACAAAACTATCAATATCCATAAAAGCTAAGGGGCGCCACTCTGTTGTATTTTGGGTTTCACCTGAAAGTCGTCCACTTACTTCAAAATCATTTTCATCCTCTACACCTTCTTCTATTTCTACACTACGCCCTGTGCCATTCATGGTAAAAAAACCAGTCATTGATTCAAGCTCAAATTTCACACCACCTGTCATGATTATATGTATCCATTTTCCATCTTGTTTGAGTGATAACACTATATCATTAGACATAGCAATGGTTGGTTCTATAGGGATACCTTTTAGTTCGATAGAGATGTCTGACCTTGAGAAGGTTAGCTTGACAAAGTCTGTATCTAGCAAGCTGAAACTCCTTTTTACGGCCATTTCAAAAAGGAGAGCAGGTTTTTCTATATTAGAGACATCTATAGCACTATGAAAAGCTAATTTTTTAACCCCTAGAAGATCGCCAATCCACCTCAATTCCTTACTCTTAGATTTTGCTATTTCGAATCCGCCAAAAGTATTAAGTCCTTTGACAACTCCTGAGTCTAATTTTGGATTATACAGAGTAGGAGCTGTTGATACTATTATGGCAAAATCAGATACATTAAAAGCATTAATAATAGGTGTATCTGGAAACAGATTGGCCAAACCAAATTCGGTACCTGAGGCTACTTGAAAAGTAAAAGTACAATGTGGTAAAAGTCCCTTAGGTTCTTTTTTAGACCAACCTTTTAGGCTAACTCCTAAGAAAAATTCAGCAGAAATTGTTGCCTCAATTGTGTTTAATAATTTCACCTCTCCACTAAATTTCAGACGATGGTTTAGTGGACTTGCTAGCTTTGAGCTATTTTGGGGGTCTTCTATCACCTCCATTCCTGGCTGACCAGTCATACCTGGTGTTCCTTTCACAAAGACAACTTTAGGATTTTTCACCTCTACAAACAAATCAAGTATCCCTGCTACAAACTGCCCTACCTCACCAAATGGGCCTAACATCTTTTTAGTCAAACTTATCCCATCATTCGAGTTATCTATTGCAGTCTGAACAGCTAGCATTATATCATAGTAAGGTAGCTCCCCATTCACAATCATTTGAGAAAGTGGTTTCTTGGTTATAGAGTTATCTAACTGATCTGGTGGAGCTACTTTGGCAACAAGACTACCTATGCTTTCAAATAAATCTACCTCATTTTTTATCTGCTCTAAATCTTTTGGTGCTACATAATCAGCAAGAACGGTTCCAGTGAAATGCTCTACTTTGTTCCATTCTGCATACCCTCCTTTTATAATCCCATCTATTTTATTCTTAGACTTATCTTTTAGTACATTATCTTTTCCCCCTTCAAAATTCCAATATACTTTCAAGCCTTTTTCTGTACCTGTTATGGCTTCTCTATAGTTCATTAATTCACGTTGAGAACGAACTTTATCCCATACTGAAAGTAAAGCAATTTCTCCTATAAAACATGGATTAACTGCATCATTAGAATAGCCCAAATTTATTCCATTTTGAGCCCCAAAATCAGATTGCATCTTACTTCCTTTGGCAACAGACATCCCATCTATATACAGCTCTTGTCCCTTAATACTAACACCCATCACATGAGATACACAGTGCCAACGTCCATCTGCTAACATTAACCCTTTTGATCCAATGACTTCATTGTTCCAGACCCTAGCATAGATATTTCCTTCTTTCAAATATAGGTGTCGATCATGTCCATTAGCTCCTAATATGCCTGCATCTACTGAAAAAAGTCCACAATTAGGGTGCGTTGTTTTGAACCATATAGTTGTTGTATATTCACATTCAGCAATATCAACTTCTGCTTTTACATAATCATTAGCTCCATCAAATGTCAAAACTGCTTTGTTGCTACGATTTATATGTCTAATGTCTAGTTCCATTTCTACAGAATCGTTATGGTAACGATCCCCCCCATTCCCAATCTCAAAAGAAACAACTTCACCTTTATCTAGGATGATTTCGTTATCAAAAGAAACAGTTGGACCAAAACCTTCTATCGATCGCACATAAATCTCCTTAAAACCCTTAGGAGTATGGGGATAAATAATGCCCTCTGTACTATCTGCATTTGTATATATCCATAGATTCGTTTTCTTATTTCGAGCGTGTTCATCAATACTTTTCCATGTTCCTGAAAACTGATAAATTCCATTTTTAGGGGCAACAAACACTACTTTAGTTAACTGCATTGTAGTATCTCCTGGATGCAAGACCAACTTATTAGATTTGAAGAATAATTCTGGACCTTTTTTTACATCTAAATCAGATTGATTTTTATAAATCCCTTGCCAACCGTTATGGTTCCAAGAAGCAACTCCCCTATCTATTTTTTTTTCTGTAAATGGATTAAAATCTCCTCCAACCGCACCATACCGATATTTCCAAACTTGCATAGAGTTTGTTCGAATAGAAAAATCTTCTGCTGCACTAAAAAATGAGTTCTTCATAATCTTTTTAAGGTTATAGGTTTAAAGTATGTGTGTTGTGCCGTCCTGAAATAGGTTGACAAAAAAAAGCAAGAATAAATGTCAGCAAAAAGAGGAAAAGCGAACAGCAAAAAGTTTAAACTAGGGAAACGGCGAACATTTAGTGAGCCATTAAAACAGAAAATAGTAAAAGATAT
>JAAEPD010000081.1 GCA_024222455.1 Aureispira sp. | reverse complement strand
ACTATTTTATAAAGTGAAAGAATTGAAAAATGAAGTTAGCAGAAGTTATGAGTGGCTAAAAAAACAACCTGATTTAGTCTATAATTTCTTCTTTCACAAAGATGCTGGATTTTATCTAACCTAATCCACCTTGGCTATAAGCTAAACATTACAAACCACTTTTTTTATTTTAACTTTTTGTTTTTAAATCTCTTCAATATTTGATTTTTTGATAAAAAGATTGAGGGCAGGTTTTTATTAAAACTTGATAATTAGCAGATTGTATTAACTTCTTTATGTGGCTAAAAATATTGTATTAATAGTGCTATATAATCTACTTATTTATAATAGGCTGGCTTTCTTACTAAAGTTGTTTAAGAGTGGAGTTAAAAATAGTTTTTGAGTGTTAACATTGACTATAGTTAGGTATTGTTTTGACTACTTTGATTTGTTATATAGTGAAATAGAGGAGGAGGAGGGCTTTCATTGTCAAAGATTTTTTGTATATTCAGAATCACACTATAAGAACAGTGTTTAGGCAAGTGTCGGAATCTACCCAAAAAGGGTAAGACTCCGACTGTTTTTGTACCATTCTACAAATAAATAGCACCCAAACTAGTATAAAATACAAATCTTTGTTAAAACCATAGTTCGTTGAATTTTTGCTAATTATTTGATTATCAAAAAGCAACGAACGATTATTAAAAACTATACTCTCAAAACGTAAGAGAACCTCAAAATGTAGATACAAAAAGGTGCTTTTTTTATAAAAAATTAGGAGTTGTAATATATTATGTTGGAATAGAGTATCTTAGGAGATAAGAAAAGTCTGCTGCACTTTTAGTACAGCAGACTGAAACCATTTAACTACCCTTATAGCCTAAAAAATAAGTGCTACTTTTGTGTATAAACTAAGAGTTATTTACTCTTGCTAGAATTCTTAGCTTGCTCCATTGCAATCTCACGAATTGCATTGAATGATTCTGTATTTGTAGAACCTTCCAAAGCCTTGACAGCCAAGTGTTGAGCTTGTTTGTAAGCAATTGTTAATTGATCATTAAGCTTTTCTAGTTGAGTCTCTTGTTTATCTATAATATGTTGAAGAGAAGCCACTTGTAAGTCCAAAACCAACTGGTCACTTTCGATATCTGCCTTATAGAGTTTCATTTTTACTTTATGATCTCTCTCTATAACACCTTTACCTTCAGCTTCAGCCTTTTTGATCTCTTTGTTCAGTTTTTCCTCTAAACCATCATATTTTTCTTTGTATTCTTCAAACTCAGTTTCTTTATCAGCAGTTGCTTTTTCGAGCAATTCCCATTCATCAGATTTTTGATTCTTGATAGCATCTAGCTCTTCTTGTAGAAGTTTCTGTTTTTGAGCATAGCCATCATCCTCCAAAGCTCGATCCTGTTTGAGTTTGTATTTATATTCGTCTGTTTCTCGCTTGCGAGTCTTTTTAGCCTCATCATCACGCTCATTTATGCGAGCATAATAATCGTCTTGCTCCTTATCCCAAGCAGTATTTTTTTCTTCACGTTCTTGAGAATAATTTTTCTTTTTCAGGTTAAAATTTTCCTCAAACGTTTTTTTCTCGTCTTCGTAATTGTTTATTAAACTCAAAAGAGTTCCATTACCAACTTCAACATCATATAGCTCTTTTGCTAATGTTATTTCTTCCGAGATTTGAGATTGAAGGTCTTCAATTGATTCAGCTTCAACTATTTGTTTGTTAGCTATTTGACTGACAGAAGTACCAACTCCTCCTTGTATTTTGTGCAACGCAGCGATCAAACTGCCCATATTGTCTATATCTCCACTTTTGCTATCTCCAGAAGATATTACAACCTTAGTTTTAGTGCTACTTGCAGTTTTTTGTAATCTATTGATTTCAGAATCTTTACCTTTTAGGTTTTTAGCAAGTTCTGCTGCTTCCCGAACAGCTTCTTGATATGCCTTAAAGATGTCATTCTTTGTATTTCTAAGCGAGACTTTTTTAGCCATAAAAAAAGAGTTTTTGTGATTGATTAAGAAAAAGTAAAACTAATTAGTAGATAACTAATTGATTATTAGTTTAATTTAGCCTTACTAGCAGAACTTTCTAATGCTTTTAATGACAAACTCTGAACTTGTGATAATGCTTCTTTTAATTCTGCATTAAGTGCTTCAATTTCAAGTTTTTGTCGATCAATAGTAGTATCCATATTTTGGATATTCGCTTCAGCAGCTTTACGCTTTCCTTCTACTTCTTTTTCAAGTAGTTGCATAGCTTCCTTGCTGTCTCTAGAGGCTTGTTTTATAGCTTTCTCTCGAGCAGCTTTTACTTTTTCCTCTAGTTCTTGATCAAAATTGTCCACCTTTGTTTTGTATTTCTCAAAATCCTCTTGATTTTCAGCAAGTATTTTCTCACGGTTTGCCCAATCCTTTTCCTTCTCTTTTTGTTCTTCATTTAGATTGCGCAACAGTAGTTTTTTCTTTTTAGCATAATTGTCTTTCTCAATCATGTACTTTCTTTCAAGCTGGTACTTGTACTCTTCTAACTCATTGATTCGATCTTTTTCGAGTTGTTCAGAGTATTCTGTTTGATCTCGTTCAAATTCTTCCTGTTCTTTTTCCCATTCACTTCGTAATTCTTGAGCCTCTTCTTCAAGCTTTTTTAAAGCATCAAGATGCTCCTTGTCCAGAATCTCTAGTTGTTGAGCCTGTTCTTTTTGAAGAATGTACAGAGCATTGGCAGCTGTTTTGGTGTCAACACTTTCTTTGAGATTTTCTTCCTGGACTTTAATTGCAGAGCGCAAGTCATCCAGTTTTTGAATTTCTCCAGAAAGCCTATCAGATAAAGACTCTATAGTATTACCCAAATCAAGTTGTAAGTCAGCTAAACCTTTTACAATAGATTGGGGAGAGTAGCCTGCAACAGCCTCCACCAATTTTTTGTTTTGTTCTTGCTGAGCTTGCTCCTCTTTGGTAGCAATACGGATTTTGTCTTTTTGGTGCGCTTCTAATAGCACCTGAAAGGCTTTTTGCACTTCTTCTTTTGATTTTAGGCTTTTTTGCATAAAAGGAAAGTTTTTTAGAAAAATGATTAAAAGAAGTTTTTATTCAATTAGCAAAATCATCATGTATGGTTTGTAACTAATTGTATTACAAATATACGCATAAAAATGCATTTTGTCAAGTTTTTGCGTAAATAAATGTATCTTTTTTGCGTAAATTTAAGCTTTTTTGTAATTTTTTTGCGATCATTATTCCCTGTAAGAATAAAAATTCAACCTTTTTTTTAATCTGTTGATAATAAGGTGTTTGTGTGCTTTGGGTTTTGTGGACTTTTTTTATGAAAAAACCTAATAAGAAAAGATATTGACATCATCCCAAAAATGTTTGTAGATTTGAACTAATGACTGGCTCAAAACACATAGAAATCAATCCAACATTATTGCTCTCTTTAGGAGTAATCTATCTATTGTCTGTTGCTCTCTTTGGATTTATGTATTTTCAGACAGATACTCCAAGTTATGTAAATGCAACTAAGCTTTTATTTGGTTTTGATGCTGAAGTAGATCGTTTGCATAGATTAGTGAAACCCTCTGCATTACTGATTCCTGGGCTGTTTTATATGCTCTTTGAATTACCTGTGATTTATGGTCTGTTTATGCAACAATTTTGTTGCTATTTTCTGAGTGGAATTCTTCTCTACAACATATTTTTAGAACTTTTTAAGGATAAAGGCAAAGCCTTTTGGGGCACACTATTGCTATTTGGTTGTCAACCCATGGCTATCTACGGAGTTGCCTATTTAGTGGATGGACTAGGCTGGTTTTTTGGACTTTTAGGGATCTGGATGGGTATACGCATATTATTGATTTCAGAGAAGTCTTATAGGCATTTTCTGTGGGTAGGATTTTGGGTAGGTTTTGGTTTTTTTGCCAAAGAAAGTGCTGCTATTGCTGGTTTATATTTAGGTATACACATACTCCTCAATATTGAAATTGGATGGATAGACAAAATGAAGATTTATGGTTATATGGGGGCTAGCTTTTTGATAATAGTGTTGGGTATAAGTTATTTTACACAGGTTTATTTTGGGAAATCTATGTTGACTTGGGTAGAATTCGCTAACACAGATCCAACCTATTATAGTTGGAAAACTTGCATCTTGCAAACTTTTAGAACCATTGATGTGTATTGGGTTTTGGTTGTATTAGGTGTTGTCCAAATTTGGCGAAAAAGAAAGACAGAATTTCCTCCTAATATGTTGTTGCATTATATGTTGACAGGCCTTTTGTTATTGGTTTTATTACCTTTTGTATGGCCTTATACTATAGATCGTATCTTGTTTATGATGAGTCCTTTTATCTTAGCTATAGCTGTACCAGCATTCGATTTATTCAAAGGAAAAGTAGCTTGGGTAGTTGTTGTTGGTTTATTGCTTAATCTAGGAGTTACCTTTGGTATTTATAAATATGAATTGGCTGGTTGGCTAGTGAAAGGTAGCCTTATTTATATTGGGTTTTTAGTTCTATTGGCCTTTCTTTCAAAAAGAGAAGCAACTCCTAATCATTTACCATAGAGATTGATAGAAATAAAAAATTGAGCATATTTAATAGAATATGCTCAATTTATCAAGAATATGGCTAACAAAGCTTATTTAGAAAACAAGTGCCGTTTAACAGCTCTACCAATGAATCGAATTTTTTCTTTAAATGGAAAACGAGCTAAGTTGGATTTTATAACTCCTTTTGTCAACATTGTTTTTTTACTATAATCAACTTTTACATCTACCAAAACGGCTTTACCCTTTGCAGATAGAGCAAAAGCTTGATCTAGAGTAGTTGCAATAGCTTGATCGTTGGACATTCTTAAAAACTCTATACCTGCCAAGATAGCAAGCCCTTCAAAGTTAATATTGCCTAATACTGTACAAGTTTTATCTTTCAAAGGCACTTTCTGAAATTGTGAAATCTGCCCCAACTCTCCATCATTAAATACAAAGATAATAGGTGCTATGTCGTAGCTTGCTGCTGTTACCAACTCTAAGCCAGTCATCAATGCAGCTCCATCACCAACTATACCAATTACTTGATTATTTGGATGTGATAGTTTTGTAGCAATAGTAGCTGGAATACAGTAACCCATGCAGTTAAAATCGGTAGGAGAGATAAAATGTCTAGGTTTTTTTATTGGCAATAGCTCAGCAGCCAAAAAGGTGTGTTTCCCATCATCTACCACCACATAAGCATCATCATTTAGGCGTTTATCTAGAGCTTGGAAAAACCATCCTGGAGAGACTAAATCGTCTTTCTTTTTTGTCATCCAAGTTTCACCGTAAGCCTTATTGAGTTTTTGGAGTGTTGCTTCTACTTCTTGGCGTTTATTGGTTGTTGTTAGTTTTTCAAGTTCTTCCCAAAGTGCTTTGAGTACTTCTGTTGCATCGCCTGTTATACATAAGTCTGCAGTATAGTTTTTATTAAAAACAGTGTCATTTATGTCAACATGAATTAAGTTTTTAGGGCTTTCTAAGCCATAACTCCCTGTCGAAATTTCTGAGAATCGGCAACCTACAGCCAACATACAATCATGCTTTTTTAGGGCATCTTGGCTGCTCGGTTTTGCAGATTTGCCTATAAAACAGCTACTATACAATGGATGATTGTTAGGAAAGCTACTTTTTCCCTGTAGGGTAAGTGCTACTGGAGCTGCTAATTTCTCAGCTAGTTTTATGCTATATTCACTAGCATTGACAGCTCCCCAACCTAAATAAAACATAGGTGCTTTAGCCTTAGAAAGCATAAGAGCTGCTTCTTTTATCTTGGCTCTATCTATTTTAGGATTGCTTGTCGTTGGGGTATAAGTGGGCATACTATCTATCTTGCTAGAAAACATCTGCACATTTACAGGTATTTCTATAAAAACAGGACCAGGTTCTCCTGACGTAGCGATTTCATAGGCTTTGTAGATAGTAGAAATGATATCCTTATGATCATTGATTAGGAATTGAGCTTTTGTTATGTTTTTGGCCAAAGGAATCAGGTCCAATTGATGCAATTGGTAGTGTCGACCACTATCTGTTCGAGTTCCTCCACTAATCACTAACATAGGAATGCCATCTAAAAAGGCTTCTCCAATGCCGCTCATTGCATGAGTTAGTCCTGCTGCAGGAACAATAGTAATACAGCCGATACTATCTGTTGTTCTAGAAATAGCATCAGCCATAAAGGAGGCACCTGCTTCGTGAGTGACCAGAATGGGTTCTATTTTTTCGGATCTATTGACTGCATCATAGATCTCGGTGGTGTGTGTGCCGGGTATACCAAAGGTGTATTTAACACCTATTTGTTCTAATGCAAAGACAACTAATTCTGCACCTATTTTTTTCATTTTTATTGGCGTTTATGGTTTATAGTAGTTCGTGGGTTTTTGAATTTTAGCATAAAATTCAAAAACTTTGTTTTCGCAGTTCCTAAAGTCACTTGCCAAAACACCCCAAACTAGTATTTTAAATGGAGATGATTTTATGTTTAAAAGAATATAGGTTACAATAGAGATTTACCAACAATATCATGAGCAGCTATACGCCCTGTAAGAACACAAGCACCCAAAAAAGTTCCTTCTAGAGTACCTTTGCCATGCATGCCTCCTCCTCCAAAACCAGCTGCTTCACCTACTGCATAGAGACCGTTAATAGGCTCCCCAGAATTACTTAATATTCTACATTTTAGGTCAGTTTGCATGCCACCTAGCGTTTTTCTAGACAAAATAAATTCTCTAATAGCAACTAAAGGAAGATTATGCTGATCATTTATTTTTGCAAATTTGCACATTCGTACTCGGTCTCCTGTGTACGTTCGTAGATGTTCTAGTCTACACAATTGTTCGTCTACAAAGTATTTATGTCCTCTATCAACCTCCTTATCATATTCTGTGATGGCATTTTTGACAGTTTGTAGGTCTACATCATTGGTTCCTGTCAAGGCATTCATGTTTTCTACCAATTCCTCTACACTATTGCCTGTAACAAAATCTGGACAGTTGTTAATCATATCTTCCGAAAGTGCTTTGTTGCCCATTAATAAGGTTTTAAGAACTTGGAACATGCTTTTATTTTTGAAAGCAGGGTTGAACTCAGAACCAGATATTGCTAACTCTTTATTCATAATTTTCATATTCATGATTTGCCAAGAATATTTTTTTTCTTGAGCACAAATTTGGTCAACCAAATAGCGTGTATCATAAGAAGTAATCAATGGCATTGGTCCAAATCTTTTTCCTTTGTGATTGAACCATAACGCAGAACGAGGAGGAACCAAGCTCAATCCATCCAATTCTTTGGTTGGTCTAGGATGGTGGACTCCAGCAGCATAAGGCCAAGTTAGATCCAAGTGTGTGATTTTTCCATCCATTCTTTCTACTGCTCTGTGTAACAAGCCATCAGCAAAAGGATGAGCTCCATTTAGAATGACCTTGGGAGGTGTTCCCCAGTCTTTGTGCCAGTTCGATTTTACTTGTTCTATATCGCCTCCTAATCCTCCTGCAGCTATGATAGTTTGATTGCCATAAGCCTCAAATTCGATATCAGTATCTTCTGTTTTACCTTTTACACCAATCACCGTATCATTTTGTGTCAAAATTTCTTCGACTCGATGATTGAAATGAATTTGTAAATGGGTTTTAGCTTTAGGATGATTTAGTAAATTATCACGCAAACCATCAGATAAACCAGCTCCTGTTCCCCAAACCATATGAAATCTAGGGTAACTGTTACCTCGTTTGAGTAAACCCCGCTCTACCCAGTGAACAAAGGGAAAAAACTTAATTTTATGATTTTTTAGATATTGATAGACATAGTCAGTTGCAGTGTTGACATACTGTTCTGCCCATTTTTTGGGCAATTCATCCTTTTCTCCAAAGTCAGCCACCGAAAACCAATCTTTGAGTGCAATATCGACGGAGTCCTTTATTCCAGCCCTTTTTTGTTCTGGTGTGTCAACAAAGAACATACCTCCAAAGGAAAGTTTTGCTAAACCTCCAAAACGCTCTTCTATATCTCTATCTAGTAATAAGACTTTTTGGCCTAAATCAAGCAATTCTAAGGCTGTTACTATACCGGCTAAACCTCCACCAACTATGATGTTATCAGATTTATAAGTGGTTGTACTCATCGCTGTTAAATGTTTAAAGTTAGCTATGAAGCATAAGCTCTTAGCTAAAAGGGTGATGAAAGCAATGTATAACTAAACTCTAGCTAAAAAAGAGTTGCACATACGCCCTTTTTCTACATAAATTAAATTATGTAGTCCGTTCTTTAAACAAGTCTCCTAGTTCGTTCTAATTCTATACTAAAAATAACATTTAGAATGGTAGAAATCTAACTTTTGGGAATAAAAAATAGAACAGTTACTCAATTTTTGATTTTAGAATTATACTTTTGGGATATATATAAATGTTTTATGTGTACAAAAGCTTAGTTAGTATCACTATTGTAGAAGGTGAAAATCTTTGAATAAAAAATGATTGTGTAGTTGTAGAATAGAATACTTCTAAATGATTTTGCCCCTTTTTATAGTCGTAAATTATACTTATAATTAAGGGATATACACCATTTTTATAAGACTGTTGCATCTATAAACACTGTATAGATACAACACCATTTTTTAGAACACTCAAACCACACCACCATGAGATTAACTGTTTTGGCAGTTATAACCTGTCTATTATGTAGCTCTTTGTCTGCTCAGACAATAGGAGAGGATACACTTAAAGCACAAGAATTAGAAGGACAATTAAGACCACTGTTTGAAGGTAATCAGCGTCAAGATGCGCATGATATGATGGTTCAAATTGTAGATTTGTATGCTAAGCATGAGTTATGGGAAAAAGTAGCTTTCCGAAAATTTATCATTGCTCGAAATATGGGGTATATGAACCAAAGAGACAGTAGTATTACCTTAGGAAAAACTGCTGTTGAATTTTGTGAAGAAAAATTGGGTAAAGACTCTAAGATCTCTGCATCTATATTAGCAGATATAGCTGTAAATAGTACAATGACTTATCGCTTGGAGCAAGCCGTAACTATGTATAAAGAAGCAGAACGAATAGGAGGTTTGCATTTTGAAGAGCAAAGCTCTTTCTTTGGGCGTTTGTACCTCAACTGGGGAGTATGTTATATGCGAAGAGGAGAGCAGCATAAAGCTCTAGAACATTTGTTGAAGTCTAGAAAAGCTTATGGCCCCAATAGCCCTTCGGATCGTTGGATTTCTGTTAATTTGGTTTATGCTTATACCAACACAGGAGATAATACTAGTGCATATAAAGAAGCTAAACGATACTTGGATATTGTAAAGGATGCAGAAGGAGAAGCTAGTTATAATGTAGGTGATGCTTATCACATGATGGGGTTGGCATTATATGGGAATAAAAGATATAAGGATGCTATAGAATACTATACTAAATCTTTAAATGTTTATTTAGAACATTTTCCTAATGAAAAATCGATTATGGCAGAACGCTATATGAACATTGGGGCAACTTATAAAGATAGCTATAGAATCTATGATAGAGTAAAGGATTCTGTAGAGCTAAAAGAGGTTTTTGCAGCCTCAGTAGAACACTTGGAAAAGGCAATTGAGCTATATATAGAGATTTATGGAGAAAAACATGCTTCTTTGGGTTTAGCTTATCGCAATTTAGGATTTGTATATTGGGAGCAAAGTAAAGACCCCGAAAAGGCCTTAGAAGCTTTTCATAAGGCTGTATTGACAGGAGTGATGGGGACAGATGATGATAATATCCACTCTCTACCTGATTTTGAGAGCAAAGAACTGGTGTTTAGTAATAGTAATGATTTGTATTGGAATATAGAAGCCAAATATGTAGTATGGCACGACTTGTACAAAAAGTCTAAAGATACTACTTATGCTAATTTGGCTTTAAAAGCAATCAGAAGTTCAGAATTGTTGATGGAGAGAGAATTACGTAAGGCAACCAACAGTAATGATCGGAAAACTACTTTAGGATATATCCGAGGTGCCTGTACTAAAGGTGTAGAGTTGAATGTTTGGTTGTACCAAGAAACAAATGATATAGCTTATGCTCGTAAGGCTTTTGAGTATGCCGAAAAAAGTAAATCTATCTTGTTGTTATCTACCTTACAAGCAGAGAATGCTGGCAAGTTGGCTGGTTTACCCCAAGAAGCGCAAGAAGAAGAAAAAAGTGTGCAAAGCCAAATTGCAGAGAAAGAGAAACAATTAGCTGATGCTTATGGAGCTAAGGATAAAGTTAAAATAGCAGAAGTGCAAGATCAATTGTTTGATTTGAATAGGTCTTATGATGATTTTGTTGCTAAAATGAAATCAAACTACCCCCAATATTATGCTCTCAGATATAACCGGAAATTGGCTACAGTAAAAGATATTCAAGAGCATTTATTAGATGTAGAAACACAGATGATTGAGTACTATGTAACTAATTTTAAGATATATGCCTTTGCTATAACAAAAGATGGATTTGATGTTTCTTATAGTGATATTTACCAAACAAATATAGAGGAACGCATTCAAAACTTTATAAAATACCTGACTGATTATAATTATATACAAGAAGGTGCCTTGAAGTACTATAAGGCCTTGGTTCAAGAGAGTTTTAGGTTGTATGACGATGTATTGCAACTCAAAAAATGGACAGCCAATGAGGCGATAAAAAAACTGATAATAGTGCCTGATAGTTGGATTCATTCTGTTCCCTTTGAGTGTGTAATTTCAGAAGCTGCGGATACTACAAAAGTAAACTATGAAAACTTGAAATATCTGTTGCATTCTCATGATATACAATATAGCTATACTGCAGGATTATTGTTAGAATTGGAAAATTGGAAGCAAAGCTATACTGGACGTATTTTGGGTTTAGCGGCTTCTTATGATAGCAGTAACGTAGCTGCTACTCGAAAGCCTAAAGTCCGAAACCTTCGAGCATTATTGCAACCATTGATTGGGGCTACCAAAGAGATACAATCTTTAGAAGCTAAGTATAAAGGTGATTATAAATTAGGAGCTGAAGCTAGTGAAGGCAAATTCAAGGAAATGAATTTTGAGGAGTATGACATTGTTCATTTTGCTATGCATGGCTTGGTTGATAAGGATTATGCAATGGGAAGTAGTCTAGCATTTACGGAGGATAATGATACTTTGGAGGATAACTTTTTGCATGCTTATGAGATTATGAATATGGATATTCCTGTAGAATTGGTCATATTGAGTGCTTGTGAAACAGGTAATGGAATATATGAAAGTGGAGAAGGGGTTATTAGTATTGGTAGATCGTTTATGTATGCAGGTGCTTCTAGCATAATGATGACATTATGGGAGGTGCATGATATGGCTATGTCTAAAATTATGGAAAGTTTCTATAGTTATTTGGAAGATGGCTTAACTAAAACAGAGGCCTTACGTCAAGCAAAAATAGACTACCTAAAAGGTGCAAAAGGAATTGCTGCCCATCCGTTTTTCTGGGCTCCAAGTATCATCTTGGGCAATAACCAACCATTAGAACCGGCCAAACCAATATCTTGGTGGTGGATTATTGGAGGGGTAGCCTTAGGGGGAATAGGGCTTGGATTGCTGAAAAAAACACTTACCAAAAAAGAATTATAAAAGAACACTAAACTAAAACCATAGGCTATGTTAAAATTTAGATCAGTATTCATCCTGATAGGGTGTTTATTAGGGACAGCTATGTTTGCACAAACCTTAGAACAAGATACAGCTAAGGCAAGTACCTTACTAAAAAAGGTAGCGGAACAACAAGAGGCTGTAGAACTTGAAAAGGCAGATGCAACATTACGTTCTATATTGCCTTTATATGCCAAACATCAACTTTGGGCTGAGGAAATAGAAATTCGGAATTATATTAATAAGAATATCTTCAATTTAGGGCATAAGGATAGTTGTTTAGCACTGTACACTGAGCTGCTGACTTATACTGAAGAAAAGTTGGGTAAAGTCTCTAAAAAAATGGCATCCATTTATCTAGATGCAGGAACCCATCATGTACTAGCATATAAATTAGATGAGGCTTTAGAATTATTTGAGCAGGCTGAAGAAATAGCCATCAAAACTTATGGTGCATCAGATGTTTTTTGGGGTGATTTATACTCAACCAAAGGAATATGTTATGTCAGAAAGGGGGACACACATAAGGCTATTGAGTACTATTTAAATGCACGAAAAAAATATGGAAAAAAAATCACTCCTAGCGATAATTATTCCTTGAGTAGCAATTTAGTAGACGCTTATTATATCACTAATAATAAAAATGCTGCTATGGAAGAAGCTAAGACTTTTATGGCAAGCATGCAGAAAAATACTCAGGACTATGAAATGTTGGCAAAGGCTTATAAAACAGTCGGATTAATATCTTATATAGAGAGAAAGTATGATAAAGCAGTAGAGTATTTTAGGAAGTCTGTAAATACTCTAGAAAAATACAATCCTGAACTAAAACTTAAAATTTCAGATGGCTACTCTGATCTTGGAACCATCTATAAAGATAGTTATTATAGTCTAGATCATAATGATAGCCTAGCAGTCCAAAATTGTATAGATAGTGCCATTTATAATGTTCAAAAATCGATTGATATTAAGCATCAAGTTTATGGACTTAAAGATGTTGTACTTAGTACCAGTTATCGGAGTTTGGGTTATATTTATTTTGAATTAAAGAAAGACAAGGAGCAAGCATTAATGGCATTTCATAATTCAATGTTAGCCAATTTACCTTTAGAAACTAATCAAGATCCTTTTTATGTGCCTGACATAGCTTCTGGGACCGTTGTGTTTCCTAACTATAAGAATTTGTATGGTGCAATAGAGGCTAAATCAATTGTTTTTCGGGATTGGTATAGGGATGCCAAAGATAAAGACCCTAAGCATTTGGATGCTTTATTAAAATACATTGATACTATGGATGATTTGCTGACTCAACAGTTGCGTAAAACATCTAATATCAATGACCAAAAATTGATTATGGCAGCAATGCATAAAGTTGCTGATTGGGCTTTGCGAAATTATGATATGGCTTATAAAGAGCGTAAAGACATTAAGTATTTAGAAAAAGCTTTTCAATATTCAGAGAATAGTAAATCTATTCAACTACTGTCAACTTTGCAAACTAATGAAGCGAGTCAATTAGGAGGTTTACCTGAAGCAATCCAAATAGAAGAAAAAGGATTTCAAAAAAAGATAGATGAACTAACCGTTGCCTTAATTGAGGCCTCTAAGGATAAAAAGAACAAGATAGAGGGCTTGGAACAAGAGCTTTTTGAGGCTAATCAAGCTTATGATGTTTTTATAAATGGGTTGGCTGTAGATTATCCTAATTATTTCAATCTAAGGTACAACAATAAGAATAAAAAGACAGTAAAAGAGTTGCAAGCAGAGCTTCTTACAGAAGAATCAGTTCTACTAGAATATTTTTTTGCAGATCGAGATATTTACACTTTCAAAATCAGTAAAAATTCTTTCGAACTGTTTAATAAACAAATAGATAAAGCTGAGGCTGTTGATAAAATAAAAGCATTCTATAATACCTTTGAAATTACTAGAGATAGAGGGATAAGCCAATTTAAAGCATTTGTAGATGGAGCTTATTTTATGTACAATGATTTATTGCAGTTGAACACCATTGATCCTAAAGAAATAGGACATTTAATCATTGTTCCAGATGGTTTATTGAGTTATTTGCCTTTTGAGTTGTTGATTAGTGAGTTGCCTAAAGATACTTCTACCATTGATTATGGTGGTCTAAGTTATTTGCTGCATGATTATAGTATTCAATATAGCTATACTGCAGGTTTATTATTAAATAAGCCAATAAAAACAAGTTATAATAGAGTGTTAGGACTGGCAGCCTCCTATGATTCTAGTCTAATTGCATCAACAGAAGCATTAAGAAGCCCTGATCTTAGTCAGTTAAGAGCCAATTTGCAACCCTTGAAAGGAGCTATTGATGAAATAAAGTATTTAGAAAAATTGTATTTAGGTGATTATCACTTTGGTGCTGCTGCTAATGAAGGGAAATTTAAGAAAATTGATTTTAGTCAATATGGAATTGTGCATTTAGCAATGCATGGGGTTATGAATAAGGATAATCCCATGGCGAGTAGTCTAGCTTTTACAGAAAATAAGGATACAACAGAGGATAATTTTTTGAATATATACGAGATTACCTATATGAATATACCTGTAGAATTGGTAGTGCTAAGTGCTTGTGAAACAGGTTACGGGAAGTTTGAAGATGGCGAAGGTGTGAAGAGTGTAGCTCGATCGTTTATGTATGCAGGTGCAGCTAGTGTATTGATGACTATGTGGGAGGTACATGATATGGCAATGTCTAAGATTATGGCTGATTTTTATAAAAACTTAGAAAAAGGGCTGACTAAATCAGAAGCTATTCAGCAAGCAAAGTTGTCTTACCTGAAAAATGCTCAAGGAATAGCCGCTCATCCATTTTTCTGGGCTCCAGCTATCATTTTGGGCAATGATAGACCTATTCATCCTGCCAAACCAATGTCTTGGTTATGGATTCTTGGTGGATTAGTTTTGGGGATAGTTAGTTTAGGGGCAATTGTAGGAGTAGTGAAACGCTCAAATTCTAAAAAAGAGAAAGTCGCTTAGATTATAAATCATATATTTTATATTAGAGTCTATTAACTGATGGTTAGTAGACTCTAGTTTTTTATATTGGAGTTATTAGGCAAATAATCCCAAAAAACTAATGGACTGCTGACAAGGGGCTGTCATTCCTATCCTTTATTTTAGGAGCATAATTTAAAAAATCGAAAATAGAACTATGAAGCACGAATGGCGCAAAAAAGAAAAAGCAGTTTATTTGCCTAAAAATAAACCAATGGTAATAGATGTTCCAGTATTTAAGTTTATAACAATTAGTGGAGAAGGGAATCCAAATAGTGAACAGTTTTCAGAGTGTATTAGTGTGTTGTATTCAATTTCTTATATGATTAAGATGACGTTGAAAAAAACAGCTGATCAACCTAAAAACTACAAGGATTATACTGTTTACCCATTAGAAGGGATTTGGGATATTAATGAGGAAGCCAAAAAGAACTTTGATGGTGTGTTAAATAAGGACGATCTTGTATTTAAACTAATGATAAGGCAACCTAATTTTGTCACCCAAAGTATTTTTGATGAAATGCTAGACTTAGTCAAATCCAAAAAACCTCACAAACTATTAGATAAATTAGTTTTTGAAGAAATCGAAGATGGTAAATGTGTTCAAATGCTACATGTTGGGAGTTATGATAATGAACCAGAGAGTTTTGAACTGATGGACAAATTTGCTAAAAAAGAAGGCTTGGAAAGAGTATCGAAAGTACATAGAGAAATATATCTTTCCGATTTTAGAAAAGTGGCTGTAGACAAGTTAAAAACAGTTTTGAGGTTTAGAGTTACTTCATAACTGTTCTGCCTAAAGTTTGCATCCTTCGTATTTTTCTTATATTTACCTGAATCGTTGAGCTACAAACTATTGTTCTATAGCCCCAAATTATCGCAATTTTCACTCCAACCAATACTACCATGAATTTAGCCATACTGATTATTTATTTTGGAATTTTATTTCTAATAGGCATTCTATCTTCGAAAGAGATTAAAAATATAGAAGACTACTATGTTGGAGGTAAAAAACTAGGTTATTGGGTTGTGGCATTTTCTACACGTGCCACGGGTGAATCGGCATGGTTACTTTTAGGGCTTACAGGTATGGGAGCTATAGTAGGAGTCAGTGCTTTTTGGGTGGTAGTGGGAGAGGTTATAGGTGTTTCGGTAGCATGGTTGCTCATGGCCAAGCGCTTCAAGTTTTTGACAGATAAATATAAGTCGATCACTGTTCCTGATTATTTAGTGAGCCGTTTTAGAGCAAAAAGCAACACCTTAAGGATTATTGCATCTACTGCTTTAGCTGTCTTTGTAGTTATTTATGTGAGTGCTCAAATAGATGCAACTGGCTTTGCTTTTGAGCAGTTTATGGGCTGGAATTACTATGTAGGGGCTTTGGTAGGCTTTGGAATAGTCGTTTTATATATCTTTTTTGGGGGCTTTGTAGCAGTTGCTTTATCGGATTTGTTTCAAGGTGTTTTGATGTTTTTAGGGTTGTTTGCTTTGCCTATTGTTGCTTATTTTATGTTAGATGGAGATCTGTCTGTAGGCGAAAAATTGCATAGCATAGATCCTGCTTTAACCAATATGTGGGGTAAAGGAGGTTTGACAGCTATGAACCTAGCTACTATAGCTGGTTTTTTACTAATAGGTTTAGGTTTTATGGGCTCTCCACAGTTGTTTGTTCGGTTTATGGCTATTAAGGATGAGGAGGAAATTAATAAAGGGCGTTGGGTAGCTATTTTCTTTACGATTCTTACAGATGCTTCAGCAGTTTGTGTTGGTTTATTAGGCCGTTACTTATTTGTAGATGCTGATACTTTGGGCAAAGGAGGGGAAGATGTATTGATGATGTTGGTCAATTATGCAATGCCTACAGTCTTAGTGGGAGTCTATATTGCAGTGGTATTGTCTGCAATTATGTCAACAATTGATTCCTTATTGGTAGTTGCTTCCAGTGCCATTATTCGTGATTTTTACCAACAAATTTATAATCCTGATATTAAAGTAGAAAATTTGACCAATATCTCTAGAGTAGTGACTATAGCGATGGCTTTATTTGCCTTAGGTATAGCCATGACAGTAGCTTTAACAACACCAGATCGAACAGTTTTTTGGTTTGTGATATTTGGTTGGTCGGGTATTGCAGCTACATTTTGTCCTGTTATTATACTCTCTTTATTTTGGAAAGGGTATACCGAAAAAGGAGCTATTGCATCTATGATTACAGGATTTTTAGGGGTACCTATATTTAAATTTGTGGTACCTACTCTTGATGGCATTGGGCCTTACTTCAAAGAACTGGCAGAGTTGGGACCTTCTTTTGCTTTAGCTATGTTGGTTGGTGTGGTTGTTAGTAAGTTGGCTCCAGATCAAGAATTAGCTGATATTATGGAAAAAACATTTAAAGAGGATAGAACAAAAGAAGAGTTGGATCATTTGATAAAAGATTAGTAGACAATAGCTTTTGCAGAATAAAAAGTATTATATAAAAAATAATTCGAAAAAAGTTTTGAAAAAAACAGGATAAATGAAACAATATATTGGAGAAAGTAGTATTTTACGGTTATAAACACTAAGAACTGTTCATAAGGAGATGTTTAATTTGGCTTTTTTTGAAAAAAAAGTGCTTGCCCTGGTCATACTTTTACTTTTTTTACCATTAAACAGTACTTGAGTCCCCAACTCAATATCCTACAAACAAGGAACACAACCTTAAAACGATTGAACCATGAATAAGAATTTTCTAATATTACCCCTAATGTTATGGAGCCTAATCTCTGTTGGGCAATCCACTTCAAACTATTTATACCCATTTCATAATAGTTTTTTAAATCTTAATACATTGGAAATTGAAACCCCAGAGGGAGAGCTAACTTCTAATTTTAAGACAGAAACTAAATATGCCCATCGATACATAAGTGCAGATGTTTTTAATAGTACTGAGGTAGTTTTGAGTGGACGTCGCTTTCGCATAACAGAAGACAATGCGATGGAAATGACACATCTCCATTCAGGAAAGAAAAGTTTAGTGAAAAATAAAAAA
The DNA here is from genome assembly GCA_024222455.1 of Aureispira sp. Classification (GTDB taxonomy): domain Bacteria; phylum Bacteroidota; class Bacteroidia; order Chitinophagales; family Saprospiraceae; genus JAAEPD01. The sequence goes on along the minus strand of JAAEPD010000081.1, from coordinate 3,917 downwards.
TCTTCAGGAGAACGCTCTTTGTTACTTATTGGTTTGAGTGATGCTGTCTTACATTTCAAAGAATCTTTTGCAAAGTATCACATCTACAAGTATAATAAAAATGGCAAATTAAGTTTCGGAAAATCAATAATGCCACGTCGCTTCCTAAAATATTTTACACATACCAATCATAGAATCGTTTTTACACCTCAAGGACATGAGGGGCAATACAATAAAACACATATTATTAATCTAAGAGATGGAGAAGAAACAATTTTAGATTTTAATATACATGGAGTTATTTTAGATGAGAAAGCAGATGATTCTATTGATGGCTATTGTCAAATAAATGAAGCTGATAAAAGTTTAAAAATCCATTATGGAGAAAAGAATTTTCAAGTAAAAATACCTAATATCCATCAAGTTAATTGGGTTAAGACAGTTGTAAAAGATGGTTGGTTAATTTTAGCATGTTATCAAAATCAAACTTCTGGAGCACAATTATTAGGAATAGATATAGAAACAGGTGCTGTAGAATGGAAGGCGGATGTTACCAAATTGTCTTTATCTTCAGATATTGAAAATTACGAAAACACAACTATTCTTTCTGCTTATAAGGATAAGGTAATTTTAGAGTCTTGGGAAACAGAAGGAAGATGTTTGCAAATTTTTGATTTGCATAGTGGTAAAAAGTTATACAAAAAGCCTGTACTGTATAGAGAATATATCACAGACAGTGAATAAAATAAAAGGATAAATATTAATATAAAGCCCCTGTTTTGGGGCTTTTTTTATGCCCAATAAGCCCATTTTGCGCAAAAAGTGATAATATTGTATACTTGCACAATCTAAAAAAATACAGCTATGCCTACCTTGAGTCGTTGGCCACCTCTATCTTTAGTCTTATTTGGTTTGTTATCTCTATTGGGGTATAGCTATATTAGTTATGGAATAGCAAGAGAGGAATTTGGGATATTTATTAGTGTATATTTTAGCTTATTTATAGCCTATTTTTGGCTTGTCTTTTTCTGTGAGTATAGCTACCAATGTTTCAACTATTTCATAGTATTGGCAATACTTCTACGGCTAGCTTTATTGGGCTTAGAGCCTAATTTGTCAGACGATTATTTTCGATATATATGGGATGGGCGGTTGCTCACCGCAGGCTACAACCCTTTTATGTATTTGCCTAGCGAATTACAGACCGAAGCTATTTACCAGCAACTAGAGCTAGGACAATTATATCCTCACCTCAATTCCCCCAACTATTTTTCGGTATATCCACCTATAGGGCAGACTGTGTTTGGTCTGAGTTCAGCACTCTTTCCTAAGTCTATATTGGGTAGTTTAGTTGTTATGCGGGTAGTCTATATTTTGGTAGAAATAGTGACCATTTGGGGCTTGCACAAACTCCTCGAATTACTTCAGAAACCTAAGGATTATATTTTGATATATGCACTGAATCCTTTAGTTATTCTAGAGTTAACGGGTAATCTGCACTTGGAGGTATTGATGATCGGAATGCTGATTTGGGCTATCTATTTTTTATTGAAAGATAGATGGAAATTGTCTGTTGTATTTATGGTCTTGGCTGTCTGCTCTAAGTTGTTACCCTTGATGTTTTTACCCTTGTTTTGGCGAAAGCTAGGGCTACGTAAAGGTTTTTTGTATTGTGCAGGAGTAGGTATAGGAGTACTTCTATTATTTTTACCATTTTTAAGTTGGACACTGTTTACTAAAATAGGTTCAAGTGTACAATTATACTTTGCCTCTTTTGAGTTTAATGGTAGTATTTATTATCTGCTACGTTGGGGGATTTTTCCAAATCTATATTCAATGGTAACGATCTCTAAAGCTCTTTTACCTATAGTCGTTTTGTCTGTTTTGGCCTATCAAGTGTGGAAAATGAATACTAAAAACACACCACAACAGTTTTTGCAGGCTATGTTGTGGATATACACCACTTATTACTTTTGTTCTACTACCGTACATCCTTGGTATATTAGCACTTTTGTTGTGTTTGCAGTCTGTTTGCCATACAGATATATGCTTTATTGGACATTGTTTATTGGACTGACTTATACAACTTATCAGACTACAGATTATTTAGAGAATAGTTGGTTTATAGCTATAGAATATTTGGTTGTTTATGGAGTGTTTTTTTATGAGTTTAAAAACTATAACCAAGCCCCAGCCCCCCCCAAGGTAAAGGGATAACTTCTCCATCCACTATGAATAGAGTTGGATTGAAATAAGCTCGCAAAAAGAAACCTTTGGTTGGCTGCATTCGATAGCCAATAATCAGACCTGGAGCTACTCCAAAAAAAGGAGGGGGGAAATTCATATCAAGGAAAGTAACTGTTGTATTGATACCAAATTCTAGATAATGTTTACTGTTTTTGAAGGTAACATCACCCAGTAATTGAGCTGAAATTGAAAAGTCAGAAATTGAAAGGGCAGGAATGCCATGTATGCCAACTACAGCATTAATCATCCAGTTATCCTTTTGATAGATGGCTCGCTGATATTCTATACCATAAAAACCACCACCTAATATAGCTGCATTAATAGTATTTTTGGATGTAGAAGGGCCATTTTGATACCTTTTTCTGTAATTCTTATTGTAATAATATTGGGGTTGAGGAGGATGGTTTCCTGTAGACTTATGAAATCGAATAATTCTAATATTGTCTTGGGGTATGCTTAAAGTATCTTTTACCTCTTTTTTAAGGCTAGTATAATAGACTTGGTTTGTATCTATTCGTACTACATGAACTATGATTGCACGATCTTTTTTAGTAATAATAGTGTCTTGTGCATAGCTAAATTGAGCACAAGATAACAGAACCAACAGAATAATAAAATAACGCATAAGGAGGAAGTTATTGTTTCTTTAATACTAACGAGAGCAAGCCTACAAAAGTAAAGTTAATCATACTTATAACCAGTACCTCCATCTTCCTCAAGATTCACGCCAAGCCCAAGTACAATTCTATTGACAAAATTGAAATAAGCTATAACCAAAGTCGCATCCAAAATAGCTCTATCATTCAATCCCGTAGCTTTTAGTGGGCCTAAATAGCTTACATTATTAGTCTGAGAAGGTTCTTCGGTTAGTTTTTTAGCTAAATCACAGAGCAAACGATCTTGAGTAGAAAGTTCTAAGGTTGTATAGTCTTGTATCAGTTGTTGAACCTTTTGATCATCTTTCCAAAAGTGTTGAACCGCCTCTGCATGGTGTTTGGTACAGTACAAACAATTGTTGCAAACAGAGACAACTACTGCCATCATCTCTCGCTGATAACGACGCAATGGAGAGCGCCCAAACATGATTTTGAGGTAAAGCTCCATGTGTGCTACAATCGTTTCTGGATTAAGGCTTTGTATCTTGTGCACTTCTGCAAGTTTGCCTCTAGATTGCACTAAGTCGTCATAAATTTCTAATAAGCGTCCTTCTGCATTTTTGTGCTGGATTACATCTATAAATGGCATGATTGAAAGATTATAAATTTAATAATAAGAGCTATTGTTCCTCTTTCCATATTTTCTGAAGGCTTTTTAGGGCAGACCGTTTTAGGCTATCAGTTCTTTTTTCTTTTTCTACAATGTCCTCTAAGGCTACCTTAAACTCTTCTTTTAGGTCTGGATATTTCTGAATTAATTGTTCTAGACCTAGCAAGGAGTATCTACGAGTAGAGATAATAAGCCGAGTATTGGTTAACCACTCAAAATATAAGTCAACAGCAGTCCCTTCCTCCTTTTTAGGGATACCTGCAAATAACCAATATCGAGCAAAACAATGTTCGAAAGGGTGTATTTCAAAGTTTCGGATTTAAGCCGCAGGCGACCAAATTTTTTCCATGACTAAATCCCACCGATTGCTTTTAAAAGCAACCCTCAAATTGAGCATATTTTTAGCACCCTGATCAGACCAACGT
>JAAEPD010000080.1 GCA_024222455.1 Aureispira sp. | reverse complement strand
TCCTTTTGGCCGTTTATACCTGCTTCATCATTATCTAGTGCTAGTATTACCTTTTCTTTATTTTCAAAGTATTCGTAATACTCATCCAAATAATCAAGATTAATATTACCATTAGCATTAAATCCATTAGGTACAGATACCACGTTATAGATACCCGCTTCAAACATGGCTAGAGCATCAAACTCACCCTCTACTATGTAACATTCTTTTTCTGTTCTGATGTTATCAAGGTTGTAAAATATCTTTTCAGCACCAGAAACTAATTTAAAGTTCTTTCTGCCATCTCTAAATTTAGTATTGATCAGTTTACCATTTAGCCAATAATCAAACGCTATGCAGTTCTCATTGTTTTGTGTTTGTGGCATCCACTCTTTAACCTCTCTAACCTTTGCTAGTTTTAAAGTGTTTTCGCTTATGCTCCTTGAATTAATATACTCTAGGAATCTATTTGTATATGTAGGTGTTTCTTTTGGCTGTGGTGGTAGTTTATATTCTTTTTTAGCATCTGACTTTTTAAAAGTGTGAAGTTGAACCCTAGCCCCGCAGTGATTGCATTGCCCTAAACCAGTATCCCAAAAAACAGATAAACACTTTTGCTTTTGGTTCTGTGGTTTTCTTTCATGGCTGCATTTAGGACAAGTATGTACCTTTGCATCCTGTGGTATGTTGTAGATGTTATAATCTTCTATTTCAAAACCGTTTAGTTCCATTGTGTTATTTAATTAGTTTGGCGTATGATGGTTTAGGAAAAGT
>JAAEPD010000079.1 GCA_024222455.1 Aureispira sp. | reverse complement strand
TATTCTATTAGATTAGAAGATGGTTTAGCCGATAGTTATCAGTGGTTTTTAGACAATCAGGATGCTTTTCGGGGTTTAAGTTAAGATTACTTACTAGGGTTCTAAACTGCTGTAAGTTGCTAGTCAAGGACAAAACAATGAACGAAGACATCAAGCAAGATAGTTTTATTACTAAATTTTTAGATAGACATCCCACTGACAAACAAGAGATTTTTTCTGTAGAGCAATTACAGGCTGTTAAGATGGCATTCGGTGCCCGTTCTTGGGAGGCTCATACTGTTGATTTTTGTGGTTCCTTTTCATTTTTTCGTTGGGTGTCTGGAGTTGTTTTGTTGTTCTAATTGTGCCAAAAATTAACAGGATCAAGTTTTCTGTATTGTTGCTCTAAGGCATCTTTTATATTCTGATCAATAGTTTCTGTCTGGAGAATTCTTTGATGAGGAGTTTTGGCTATGTCATATTTTTTAGTTACTTTAGCGCCATCTCTTTCTTTGGATAATAACTTTAATGAGGGTTGAACCTAGAATCCTCAGTTGACCGGCTCTGACTTATGGTTATTTATTTCAAAACAGCAACTTACAGAAGGATTAGTATTCACCCATTGAGTGAGTTTGCCTACACATTTGATTGCACGTTTTTTAGACTTATTGACT
>JAAEPD010000078.1 GCA_024222455.1 Aureispira sp. | reverse complement strand
TTTGAGCTTTTGTAACCTTTTGTTAATTCAGAGTGCTCTAACTCCGTTAAGTCTATTTTTTTTACTTTCCTTCCCATTTATTTTGCTTTTGGAAAGCAAATATAACTTATTATTTATTTTGAATCAGTACTTATAAATAATAAATACAATCTTAGCACAAAATAAACAAGCATAATTTCTCCAAAATTAATTAACCTTTTTTATCAATTATCTAAAACTGAGCGCAACAGTTTGCTCAAATTTGCGCAATCGCCCTATCATCAGAGCCGTCAAGATGTTTATAAGTTGTTTAGCTATCTTAATAAATTTACTCAAAAAAGCGTTAAGCACCTAGAAAAAGAAACTATCTTAAATTATGTTTACCCTAACCAAAGCTTAGAGAACCGTAAAGCTTATGATCTTGCAACCTTAGCTCTAAAAACATTGGAAGATTTTTTGGCTATAGAGCATTTCCAGAAACAGAGAACAAGAAAGTTATTCACGTTATTAGAAACTTGTCAGGAAAGGAAACTGCATACTAAAAGTAATTCAATTCTAAAAAAAATAGATCGCCAATTACAACGACAAGCTATCCAGAATAGTGATTTTTTGTTCACTAACTACCAATTTAAGCACCAACAGTACCAACAACATCATTTGCAACAACAGCAACGCAATGCACCTGTTTTTCTGCAAGAAGTTACAGATAGTTTAGATGTCGTTTATATTGCCGAAAAACTTAAACAAGCTTGTACTATCTTAGCTCACCAAGCTGTATATAAGACAGATTATCAAACAGGGTTATTGCCATCAATTATTGATTTTATACAAAAAAATGAAGCTTATCTAGAATATCCTGCAATTGGGATTTATTACTATTGTTATCAATCACTTAGTCAACCCCATGAAGATCGTTTTTTCGATCAATTCAAATCGCTAATTCTAAAACATACCCAAACATTCCCCAAACAAGAGCTTAGGGACCTTTATTTATTGGCTATTAACTATGGTATAAAAGCCTATAACAATCGAAAAAAGAGTTATCTCACAGAAGTTTTTGAACTCTATCAGCAGGCCTTAAAACAAGATATGCTACTACAAAATAATCAATTAAGTGCCTTTTCTTTTAAAAATATTATTGGAATTGCCCTAAAGTTGAATCAAGCAGATTGGACAAAACATTTCATACAGCAATACCAGCAATATCTCAGCTCAGATATTCGAGAGACGTATGTACATTATGGTACCTCCAAGTTGTTTTTCAGTCAAAAAAACTATGAAAAAGCAATGCTTTTACTTCAGCAAGTAGAGTACAGTGATCTTTTTCTGAATATTGATGCTAAGGTAATGTTGCTACAAATGTATTATGAATTGGGTGAGTATGGTACGTTAGAATCTTTTCTGAATAGTTTTAAAGTTTTCCTTATGCGCAAAAAACTGATTGGCTACCATAAAGATATTTACATGAATATCATTCGGTTAACTCAAAAGCTACTGCATGTTAATCCTTTTGACAAAAAAGAAAAACAACAACTAAAAATAACTATAGAGCAAACTACCCCTCTTACCGAAAAAGATTGGTTTTTAGAACAACTCCAAAAGCTTTAAGGCTATTGTACATGCATCACTAAAAACTCTTGATGCAAGATTAATCGAATAGCCTTATCTATATAAGATTGAGGTAATGAAGGGTAAGTTGGCTGGTTGTTTTTGGCAAAATCACAGACCAGTTCTGTTGTAAATGGGATATGTACAAACAGCGCTTTTTTGCGATGCAAATCGGCATACTGCAAGGAATGATAGTATATAAAATTGCAGAGATAACTGCCTGCATGATTAGAGACTATAGCAGGTACTCCAGCATCATTTAGTTTTTGAGAGAGCATATCTAGCTCTATATTGCTCCGATAAGCTGCTGGCGACTTGGCATCTATATCAAAAAATGTTCTTTTCCCATTATAGTCGAACCCAGAGTTGACAGCAAAACGCTCCAATTGAATGCTGTTGGCTTGCCCATTCAACCCTAGATTTATAATCAAGTCTGGCTGCACATCTTCAAGCATACGAGGATAGACTTGATGTACCAATTCAAAATCAACTTCGAATATCTCTTTTTCGATATGAATGTCTTTCATTGGCTGCAAAGCCTCCACCAATTGTTCTGTTGGGTTGATGGTATATGGTGCAAAGGGTTTGAACCCTGTTAATAGTACTTTAAACATAATTTGTTTTTTATTTGAATCTAATAGTCGTATCTCTCAGTTTATATAGATCTGCATCTCCAACAAAATCCATTGCTATTATATCAAAAGTAACAGTTTCATCATCCACCCACTGTGCATTTTGAGCGCCCCATTCAGGAAAGGTAATTTCTTGTAGCAATGTTGGACCGCCTTTTCCCAATTCATAAACTCGAAAACCATTATAAATATATCCTGCCACAAGGTCTGTCTGTGCTAAAGCAACTTTAGTCCCCTTAGGTGAAAGTACAGGTGCTGCACCAATCCACTTGCTATTCCCATCACGAAGATTGATTAGCTGAAAATCACCACCTTCATAATAACCTACTTGTAGAACAAGATACTGTTGTTCCTCAAAATATTTAAATACATCATATGTTTCTAAATTAGCCTCTTCTTCTGTCTCGCCTATATCACAACGGCTATCTTTTGCACCATTAGCATAGAGAAGGTTTATACAGTTTTTTTCTTCATCGAGACTATAACTGCCCCTATTCTCTCCGTTAGAACTATTTGGTTGACTGCGGTCTCCACAGCTTACTAAACAGAATAAGGCTAAGCTCCATAATATATATTTCATAATCTAAGACAGCTATTGATTTTGATAAAGACACTTAATTACTCTTCTTTTTATCATGACTTATCCAATTTAATCTTGAAATGTCATATCCTATAGTTTTTGCTTTTGCCAAAAACTGTTCTTTTACAGTATTAGGTATAGTTGGTTTCCGAGCTAAAATCCATAAATAATCTACATTTTTGCCTGTGACTAAAGCATATTCATAATCTCCCTCTAAAGCAACGACATTATACCCTCCATAGAAAGGCCCGAAAAAAGAAACTGCCAACTCTGCTATATTCTTATCTCCTCTAAATTTTGCTTTGCCCTTAGCATCTGTCCACTTATTTTTCTTTAGATTAAACCCCTTATTGAGCACTGCTATTTTTCCATCTGGCCTTTTAGAATAATTTGCGGTAGTATTATCCAAGTTTTTTTCGAAGGTAAAATCAATTCGAGCTATTTCGTACCAAGTTCCCAAATACCTATCTGCATCAAAAGGAGAAACAGCAGTTGCCCCTTTAGGAATAGACTGACAGCTCCCCAAACAACTTAAAACAATTGCGCTTATTAAGTAAACAAAGATCCTTTTCATTTTTTAGTTTTAGCATGTTTACAAAAAAGCTGTACCCCTTCTCTAGGAATACAGCTAATTTATTAAAATATGCTAAGAATCTAGTATGCTTTATTTGATTATTGCTTAATAATCTTTTTAGTCAATTTCTGCTGTGCAGTAGTCAACTCTACAATATACATTCCTGCAGGGTAACTAGATATATCTAGGGTATAACCTAACTGGCCTTGCCCTTCCCATACTTTCAAGATTTGACCTGCTGTATTTATAATCTGTATTGTTGCTACTTCTGTTGTATTGCTTTGTACTGTCAATATATCTTGTACTGGATTTGGAGCTACAACTAATGTTGCTCCTTGCACCTTTTCTACTCCTGTAGCTCCTACATTTATCATGATTGGGCGACTATTTAGAGTTAGGTTAGGTATATTAGGATTAGTCACCTCACAAGTATAAATACCTGCATCTGCTGCCTGTAGATTAGTAAAGCTTAATTCATTATTTCCGTTTATAGTTGTGTGCAATACTCCACCTTTATACCATTTATATACATTACTGGTAACAGTGTCATCTACCACTAAGTCTATAGTGTAGTTACTGCCTATGGCTTGGTTGACAGTTGCTGCTGTTCCTATGCTGTCTTGAGGAGAGTATCCAAAGTATGTTAAATTAGTATTTAATGAATCAAAATTAGGTAGAAAATCATCAAATGAAAACATATTTTTAGATATTCCCATTTGCGCAAAACTAGGTAATTGGGATAAATCTGGAATAATTCCACTTAAATTATTTTCCATTACAAATAATTCTTGTAATGCTGATAGATTAGTAAAAGTGGGTATACTCCCGTTTAAATTATTTTTATGTAGATACAGCTTTCGTAACAGTGGGGCATTAGTAAAAGTTGGAATAGAACCACTTAAATTATTATCATAAACTTGAAGGTCATATAAGTTAGGAAGATTAAAATCAGGAATAGAGCCTGATAGATTATTATCAAATATATAAATAGCTATTAAGTTATTACAACTTCCAAAATCAGGAATAGTCCCTGATAGATTATTGCCATATAAATCTAGGACTTCTATATTTGGCATATTACTAAAATTAGGAATAGCTCCTAAGAGACTACAGTATCTTAAGTCTAAGTTTACTAAACTTGATAAGTTACTAAAATTTGGGATCCCCCCTGTTACCCCAGAGTTAGCATAAAGAGAAAAGACTATACATGCTTGTAAATTCAAATCAGGAATTGTTCCTACTAAATTTTTACTAGTTAAAACTACCTGTTCAACTCGCCCATTGGTCAAAGTTATCCCACTCCAAGTATCCATAGACTGGTTCAAATTCCAAGGAGTAGTCCAACTAGCACCACCAGTCGAATCATAAAGCATTACTAAATGCCAAAGAATCGGCCATACGAGTTTGAGCTTGTGTTTGGGTGCTTCCCCATAGCAAAATTGCACACAATAAGGTTAGGATTGTTTTCATCTTATTTTTTTAAATGATTAATAGAATAGGGTAAAACTATAGCTTTTCAAACAATTTACAAACCACTAGCTATAGATAATCGTTTATTAGCCGATAGTTATCAGCTAAGTTATTTACCTTTGCGCACTGAAAAAATATACACCATATGATCGATCGTTCTAAAGCACCTGTTATACAAAGCGTAAAAAACTTAAAGCTCCATCAGCCAGAGGTACATCTGCTCAGCAATGGAATACCTTTGTACGAAATAGCCTTAGGTAGCCAAGAGATTATCAAATTAGATATCTTGTTTGATGCTGGACGTTGGTACGAGCAGGCACCTTTGGTCGCTAGAGCTACCGCTCAGTTGCTCAAGGCAGGCACCCAAACACTAAATGCTAAAGAACTGGCCGAAAAGTTTGAATTTTATGGAGCTAAACTCAAAATCTATGATGGTTTTGATGATGTCAATATTCGTTTGTATTGTTTGAGCAAACATTTAGATAAGTTGTTGCCAATAGTAGAGGAATTGTTTACGCAGCCAGCTTTTCCAGAAGATGAATTGCAAAAATTTATCAAACGCAACCAACAGTCCCTAAAGGTACAGTTGCAAAAAGGTGATGTAGTGGCTTATCGTCAGTTCACCGAACAGCTTTTTGGAGATCAGCACCCTTATGGTTACAACTCTAACATGGAGAGCTACGGGAATCTATCTATACCTTTACTAAAAGAGCATTTTGATAGATGCTACACAGCTAATCAATGCAAAATTATAGTGGCTGGAAAAACATCTCCAAACACCCTTAAGATAATTGATCAGCATTTAGGCAACATTCCTAACAACAAGTTAATTGTTGCTCCAAATCTCTTACCTCTTCCTCCTAAACCAGAAAAAAGCTTCTATCAGAACCTAAACAAAGGTAATGTACAGGCTTCTATTCGGATAGGTTGCCGAATGTTTGATCGTAGGCATATAGATTATCATGCTTTTTATATAGTTAATACTATTTTAGGTGGTTATTTTGGTGCTCGCCTTATGCAAAACCTTAGAGAGGAGAAAGGATATACCTATGGTATATATTCTTCTATGGAGGCCTTGCGTCATAGTGGCTATTTTTATATTTGCACAGATGTAGCTTCAGATGTAAAAGACTTGGCTCTCACTGAAATATATCTAGAGCTAGAACGTTTACAACAAGAAGCAATATCTACTGGAGAACTAGAAATGGTCAAAAACTATACGTTAGGAATGTTATTGAATGGCATAGATGGCATTTTCAATATTTCAAACCTAGCCAAAGACATGATTGCTTGTGATCTAGATCATGACTTTTTTGATAAGATGGTAGATACTGTTCAAAATATTTCACCCCAAACGATTCTAGATATTGCACAAAAATATTTTGATCGTTCTTCGCTTTGCGAAGTTATTGTTGAGTAGGATTTTAAAGATTATGCATATTCAAAAAATAATTATTTCCCTTCTCTTTTTAGCCCTATTGGGTTATAAAAGCCAAGCTCAAGTCACAGACCTTTGCGCTCGTACATTGGTTGGACTAGGTCAAGATTCTATTACATGGTCAGGCAGTAGTTGTAGCAGTTTTGGAGGTTATGTTATTTATGGGAAACACAGCTCTAGCAGCAATTTCATAGTACTAGACACCACTAATCAACTAAACTTTGTCCACAATAATCCATCAGAAGTCTTATGGACCTATCAAATTGGATTGCTTTGTGGCAATACTGTCTCCCAATTATCTATAGCTGTAGACAACCAACGCCCTGTTACTCCTGATCTTAAGAGTGTGAGTATAGTTGGCGGCAAACCTGTTTTATCTTGGGATAGCAGTCCATCACCAGAGGTAATTGGCTACCAAGTGTATAAAGAGAATCCTTATGGCTCTGGAAATTATTTTCCTTATCCATCTTCAGGAAGCATTGTTTATGGTAATTCATTCAAAGACAGTACAGCAAGTGACCTATTGGTGCGTTATGCCATAGTTGCAGTAAGTCCGTGTAGCAAAAGTCTTTTGGGAGAAGGAAAACAAGATGGGACAACAGGCCCACACACCTCTATTGTATTGGCTGGTAGTGTAGATAAATGTGCCCAAACACTCAACCTGTCTTGGAACAGCTACGAAAACTGGCGAGAGGGTCTATCTAGTTATGTACTTTGGGTTGGTCGAAATGGTCAAACACCTGTTCCTGTAGATACTATTGCTAGCAACCAAACTAGTTTTGCTTATACCAACCTGCAAGATGATGATATTCTAGAGATCTATTTGCTTGCAATGGAAAAGAACAAAGTCAATAGTGCCAAAACCAACACTATTTATGTTAGAACAGAGGTCAATAGACCTATGGACTATTTGTATATATCAGGGATAACTGTTGCAGAAGAAGATAAAGTCGATATTTTTTGGACATGGGATACGGATGTTGATTTTTCGGGAGCTGAACTCAAACGAGGGTCTAACATAGGAAACCTTGCTACTCGACTCAATATCTCCACTATTGTTTCTACGACCAACGGTTTTAGAGATTCTGATGTAATCCCCTCGCAACAAAAGTATATTTATAAAATGGAAGCCACAGATGCCTGCGATAGTGTAGTGGTTAGCAATCATGCGAGTACTATTTTACTAGAAGGGGAAGCTAAGGAAGAGTTTGTGAATACTATTTCTTGGAATGCTTTTGATATTGGATATGGCACTGTAGATGCTTATCAAGTCTATAAAATAATAGATGGCCAAGCTGCCTTAATAGCTACCCTTGATAGCTCAGAATTAGAATATACTGATGAATTGAATATTCGCAATCAAGCGGAAGCAAACAACTGCTATTATGTGATTGCTCAAGCAACATTAGACTTTCCTAATGGACAAAAACCTTCTATAGAAAGTCTCTCCAATAAGGTCTGTATCACGCAAAGTAGCCTGATTCGGGTGCCCAATGCTTTTGTACCTTCTGGCAAAAACAATCGATTCCGACCAGTAGTAGCCTTTAGTAGAAGTATTAGCGACTACCAAATGACCATTTTTGATCGTTATGGTGCTGTGCAGTACGAAACAGAAACCTTCAATGATTCTTGGGATGGCACCAACAATGGTCAAGCCCTGCCACAGGGAGTATATGTCTATGTCATAAAATTTACGCAACCGAATGGAGAACCATTAGAAAAACGAGGAACCGTTTTATTAATCCGCTAACTCTCTTTTCAAGAATAGGTTTTGAGTAAAAATGACAAAACAACAAACTATTAATTTTTAGTAGCCACAAAATATTTCCTATCTTTTACCCAAATTCATTTTTTAGAGTGTATGCTTTCTTATTAGATTGCTAATCTAATGTAAAGTATCCAATTAACCCTCAATTAATTCATTTTGGTCCCAACTCCTTTCAATCCTACAGAAGAAGAGTTAATTCATGCGCTCCAGATGCACCAATCTAGCGCAATGGGCCTGTTGTATGATCGCTATTCAGCCATAATTTATGGTATAATTTTAAGGATCGTAAAATCCAAACCTATAGCTGAAGACGTACTACAAGATACAATGATGAAGATTTGGCATAATATCAATACCTATTCCCCTAATAGAGGGCGATTTGTTTCTTGGATGCTACGAATAGCACGCAACAAGGCAATTGATACCATCCGATCTGCAAAATATCAACAACAAAAAAATAATTTAGATATAGAGGGTCAAATTGCACTGCCTCAAAAAACACAATTTAACCCAGATACAATTGGCATAAAAGAAATGGTAGATAAGCTGCCTTTTGAATACAGGCAAGTTGTAGAAATGGCTTATTTTAAAGGGTTTACGCAAAGTGAAATGGCTAAAGAGTTAGAGCTTCCATTAGGAACTATCAAAACTAGAATTAGAATAGGTTTGAGAGAGCTACGAAAATTAGTCAAAGAATAGAATTCAATAATCATTTTTTTGATCCAAGTATCTATACTTTACATAGACAAGTCACAACAAACATAATATATTTCACCCCTAACTATTCAAAAATACAAACAATGAGTACATCTTCTAAAAGCAATAAAGGTCTTTATATTATAATAGTTATTTTATTAATAAGCACTTTGGGGCTAGGTTACCTGTATCTAAACACCTATAGTGTTGCCATTAAAATGCATAACGATGATAAAGCAGAGGTTTTTCAATCTAAAAAAATCATAGATTCATTAACTACTCTTCTTAACAATATGGAAGAGGAGCAACAACTCATGAGTTCTGTAGCGAACCCAAACACTATCAAATTGACATTGCGTGGTGCTGGTGCTGCTGCAGAATCGGGTCAAGATGCTACCGTTTTTTGGGATAAAGAAACTAAAGAAACCTATATTGTTGGTAATAATTTAGCAGAGATTACAGACGAAAAAGATTATCAATTATGGGCTATTGTTGACGAAAAACCTGTCGATTTGGGTGTTGTGTCTAAAAAAGGATTAAAGCGCATTACTGTAATGAAAAATATTGAATCTCCTCAAGCTTTTGCGATTACGGTAGAGCCAAAAGGAGGAAGCCAATCACCTACTTTAGAACAAATGGTAGTTGCTGGCAATGTAGAATAGTCAAGCCAACAGGCTTTCCTGTATCAAACCTATTAGCGATTAAGTTGACTCTCCCCAAAGAGTCAACTTTTTTTATTGAATCTACTTTTAAAAAGGCTCTATAAGGTCACCTTTTAAGCTATATTTGCGCCTCATCAAGCATAGAAGTTGTGAATAAAGAGATACTTAGACTAGCTATTCCTAATATTTTGAGCAATATTTCGGTGCCTTTGCTCAGTTCGGTTGACACTGCGCTTATGGGACATCTTTCTACTCAGCATATTGGTGCAGTGGGTATAGCTGCCATGTTTTTTAATTTCATTTATTGGAATTTTGGGTTCCTCCGCATGGGCACTACAGGGATAACAGCACAGGCTTATGGAAAAAAAGATTCTACCCAAATCATACACACCTTATCTAGAGCTAGTCTAGTGGCCATGTTGCTCACAAGTATAGTTTTAATTTTTCAATATCCTATTTTTCAGTTGTGTACTAGCTTTTTCGAAAGTTCTGACGATCAGTTATTGCTAGTTCAAGAGTACTTTAATATCCGAATATGGGATGCTCCTGCTACCATTGGGCTAGTGGTGTTTATGGGCTGGTTCTTTGGGATGCAAAATGCTATTTATCCTTTGATTCTAACCATTAGTATTAATATTATAAATATCAGTACCAGTTTTGTTTTTGTCTATCATTGGGATATGGGCGTAGCTGGCGTAGCTTACGGAACTGTGATTGCCCAATATATGGGCTTGCTCTTTGCAATAGGTTTATTCTTATTTAAGTACCGTTATTTACTAAAAGAGTTTAATAAAAAGACTTGGTTGGCTCTAGAAACCTTAGTTGCGTTTCTGAATATAAATAAGGATATTTTTATACGTACATTCTGCTTGAGTCTTGCTTTTGCCTTTTTCTATCGGCAATCAAACCAACTAGATGCGACTATTTTGGCCGTGAATATTGTCTTGATGCAGTTCTTGAGTTGGATGTCTTTTGGTGTGGATGGATTTGCCTTTGCAGCAGAGAGTTTGGTGGGTAAATATCATGGGGCAAAGCAGCCTAAAAAATTACAAAAGGCTATTAAACTTTCCTTTGTTTGGGGAATGTTTTTTGCCTTGCTCTATAGTCTAAGTTATTGGTTGTTTGGCAATTCTATTTTAAGTATTTTCACAGATCAAGAGGCTATTCTTACAGAGGCTCAAACCTTCCTTTTCTGGATGTGGATATACCCTATATTAGGTACACCTTGTTATATATGGGATGGTATTTTTGTGGGCCTTACTGCCTCTAAAGCTATGCGAAACAGTATGTTTTTGGCTATTACTACCTACTTTTTGAGTTATTATTGGTTGGTCGACTATTGGGGCAATCATGGGCTTTGGTTAGCTCTTTTGCTGTTTTTGGTAGCACGTGGACTTTTTCAGTCTGTTTTATATTACAAAAGAGGTACAAACTTGTTATAGCCTAAAACTACTCTCCTTCTTTGCATTAGTTTAGGCTTATAGAAGTTGTTTTTAGGCAAAGTGATAGTACAATATTAATAGAGATTACATATACCTTTTAAACAAATTGAACATTCAGTTAATTTTTATTAACTTTGTATTATTCTTAATTTAAATAGTGTGTGTCATGAAGTTTAACAAAATACAAATAGCTCTATATGGGATTATTTTTTTTCTTATTGCTTGCAAAAAATCAGACCTACAACCTGTTGCTCAACCAACTCAGCAGGAAATAGGAGACATAAGTAGTAGTGAATACCCAAATACAACTACTCAAGAAGAGACAGACGATACCAGCAGCACTAATAACGATCACAATACAGCTACTCAATCGACTCAAGGAGAAACAGGAGGCATCAGTACCAGTAATCAAAAATTTGATTGCAGTCATCTTTTCTATCAAATTTATGGCAAATCAGCTCAAGTTGCTTCTATAAATACAGTAGGCTCCAATTTTGAAAATATTGGAGAAGGCTATGGAGCAATCTGCAAAGCGGCAGGCTACAACTCTAACGATAGCTATGCCTATGGGCTATTACATCGTTCTAATCAGTTAATTAGGATTCATGCAGATGGAAGCTTTGAAAATTTAGGAAGTGTAAATGCATTAGGTGCTCTAGACTGGAATGCTGGAGATTTTGGAGATGATGGATTGTTTTATGTTAAAGCAGGGGGAGGAACAGATCAGTTGTTAGGCATAAATGTACACACTAAATCTGTGGATCGAGTTATTCAAGTTTCAACACCATTCAAACAAGGAGATATTGTATATGAACCCAATGGCAAAATCTTTTATTCTGTAGAAAACTTAGATGAAGGAATGCGTAGATTGATTTCTATAAACCCTGCTAATGGAGAGGTAAAAACTATAGGATCTCCATTTAAGTCTGCTATTATTGGAGCCATGTTTACAGATTTTGAGGGTAGAATTTACGGTGCTGCTAACAATGGTTCTGGTATCTATGAGTTTGATAAAATTACAGGCAAATCTATACATGTAGGAAATGCTCCTGTAGCCATCCAGAATGATGGTTTTTCATGCCCTTCCTCAAACCCTATAAAACATTAGAGTAAAAAAGTTATACAAAAAAAGGAAATGGAGATAAACCTAAGGTTTATCTCCATTTCTATATACAGTGTATTTATTTTTTCCTTCCAATCAATAAAAGAGAATCTCCCTCTTCAAATTCCTTATAACTTTCAATAGAGAGGAGTTCAAAGTAATTCTTATAGAATTCTTCTAGGCTACCTTCATCATGATAATTAACAAAAAGACCTTTAAAAATCTCTGTCCCTTCTCCTTTCCAAAAAGAATGACAAATTATGCCTTTAGGACTAAGTATCTCATATTGTCGTTTAAAAGATGCTAACAATTCATTGTCTTTCAAATGATGTAGTACTTTATTAGAATAAATCCCATCAAACTTTTTGTCAGTCACCAAAGTTGCTGCATCTAAAGCAAGAAATTCACCATTTGGGTTTTCAGTCCTTAAATGCTTCAAAAACTCAGGGGAGTTATCAGAACCTACAACAGTGTATGACTCCTTAAGAATCTCCCAATCTGTTCCTGGCCCAGAGCCAAGCTCAAGCAAAGTAGAATTCGAGTCTAAAACCTGTTTAAGTTTTTCAACCAATTGCATTCCATCAAACCCTTCAGCTGCTTTGATGTATTCCTCAACAGATTCTTTTGTTTTATAATATTTGCCTTCCATATTCTTTTTTTAATCAACCAAAGACAATTGTATTCTTTTCCTATCCAAATCTACTCCTAAAACAGTCACTTTCAACTCTTGATTAAGCTTAAGATGTTCTGAAGGATCATTGACATAACCATCTTTTATTTTAGACTTATGGATTAGGCCATTTTCTTTAATTCCTATATCGACAAAAGCGCCAAAAGCTGTTATATTCGTCACAATTCCAGGCAAGGACATTCCTGTTCGGAGGTCTTCTATATCGTTCACATACTGGTCAAAAGCAAAAGCTTTTCGCTGCTCACGAGGGTCACGCCCAGGTTTAGCCAACTCTTCCATTATATCCTCCAATGTTGGCATTCCTACAGTAGAAGTTACATAGTTTTGGAGTTTGACTTGCTTACGCAACTCTGCTTGATCGATCAAGTCTTGTACTGTTGCCTTTAGGTCCTTAGCCATCTTCTGAACAATTGAATAAGACTCTGGATGTACGGCTGTATTATCTAACGGATTCTTTCCTTTTCGGATACGCAAAAAGCCAGCTGCTTGTTCATAAGCTTTGCCACCTAGACGTTTTACCTTTAAGAGTTCCTTTCTATTTTTGAATCCTCCATTTTCTTTTCGATATTCTACTATATTTTTAGCTAGCCCTGGCCCTAGTCCCGAGATATAGGTCAGTAAGTGACTACTTGCTGTATTTAGATTGACACCTACAGAGTTCACACAACTTTGGACTACAGTATCTAGTTTATTTTGCAGTTTTTTCTGATCTACATCATGCTGATATTGGCCTACTCCAATAGATTTTGGGTCTATTTTCACCAATTCTGCCAAAGGGTCCATCAAACGACGCCCAATAGAAATAGAACCACGTACCGTTACATCTTGCTTAGGGAACTCCTCCCGAGCAATAGCAGAAGCTGAATAAATAGACGCTCCACTCTCATTGACCACAAATATCTCTACATCATGTTTGAATCGAAGACTTCTTGCAAAACGCTCTGTTTCTCGACTAGCAGTACCATTTCCGATAGCAATAGCATCTATATTATACTTATGTACTAAATCTTTGACCTTGTAACCTGCTTCAATCGTGTTGCTTCTAGGAGGTGTAGGATAGATAACCGTATTGTGCAATAAATCTCCAGTTTTGGACAAACAAACTACCTTACAACCTGTAGCATAACCAGGATCTATAGCCAATATAGATTTAGGTCCCAAAGGTGCTGCTAACAACAGCTGGCGAAGGTTTTCTGCAAAAATATTGATTGAATGTTCATCAGCTTTAGCTTTTGCTAAATTTCTAGTTTCTGTACTAATAGATGGTTTTAGCAGACGTTTGTAAGAATCCGTAATAGCATCTTCCATGATCCCTTCTACATCGCTTTTATTTCTAATAAAAAAGCGGTCTAAATCATCTAAAACTCTGTCCTTGTTAGGTTCTATAGCTACTTTCAAGAAACCCTCTTTTTCTGCACGCAGAATAGCCAATAATTGGTGTGGTTGGATTCTATCTAACTGTTTAGAAAACTCAAAATAATCTTTATATTTTATGGCTTCCTCCTTTTTGGATTTAACTACTTTGGCACTACCTTCTGCCCTTCTATCAAAATGTTGACGAACAATACTACGTGCTTTTTCATGCTCGTTTATCCACTCTGCTATAATATCTTTAGCGCCTTGTAGTGCTTCGTCTATATCAGCCACTTCTCCTTTCACAAACCGTTGAGCATCTCTTTCGATATCATAGGTCTGTTGTTTCATAATAATTTTGGCCAAACCTTCCAACCCTTTAGCCTTAGCTTTAGCAGCACGGGTTAAGCGTTTTTGCTTGTAAGGAAGGTAAATATCTTCCAGCAAGTTAAGATCAAAGGTCTTTAGAATTTTTGTTTTGAGTTCAGGCGTTAATTTATCCTGTCCTTCTATATTTTTTAAGATAGCTTGTTGTCTTTTTTCTATCTCTTTTTGTCTGTCCCACTCATTTTTGATCTCCTCTAGTTGTACTTCATCCAATTTGTTGGTTGCTTCCTTGCGGTATCGGGCTATAAAAGGGATAGTTGCTCCACCTTCAAATAAATCAATTACACTTTCGATCTGTTTGGGTGAAAGCCCTAAAATTTTAGCAATACGTTCTATCATAAGTGACACTATTCATAGATTTTTATAAAAAATAAGGTAATAACATAAAAAACCTGTAAAGTATGATAAATACCTTACAGGTCAAGTTGATGTCTACACTCAAATTTATGTTTTTTTATTCAACAGTTCAAGTATTTTGCCGTCAAATATTTGACAGCTATATCTAGTCATCTTCAGATATCCGAACTATTCTAAATCCTAAACAAGGATAGCCAACTCCAGGGTGCAAATAACCACGATTAGAAACACGCATGTAAGCAGCAGAACCATTATCGCAAGCCCCCCCACGCATAACACGCAATTTTCCAGACTTCATACCTTTAGGATTAGAACCTTTATTCTTTTTGTAGCTTTCTTCTCCATACCAATCCCAGCACCATTCCCATACATTTCCGCTCATATCAAAAAGTCCTAATTCGTTTGCATCTTTGCGACCTACAGTATGTGTCATTTCGTTAGAATTTTCAGCATACCAACTAATTGGATCTAATTGATCAAAACCTGCATAAGGATAATTCTTAGTACTTTCTCCTCCTCTAGCGGCATATTCCCATTCTGCTTCTGTTGGCAATCTATAACCACTTGCAGTCCAATCACATTCTACTTTCCATTTCTTGTGATCATAAGGACAGTTATTTTCTGGGTCTTTATTGGTTTTACTCACCTTATAACAAGATTTCAGGCCATCTTTCTGACTACGCCAGTTACAATACTCTATGGCATCATACCAATCGACATTAATCACTGGTCTATTCTCTCTCCCCCACTCTGCATCATCAGGTTTGATACGCTCTGTATCCTCACAAAATTCATCAAAACTAGTAAATGTTATTTCGTTTTTGGACATGTAAAAACTCGCTAACGTAATCTTTTTGACAGGAGATTCATCTGCAGCAGAATGTTCATCATCGCTACCTAATTTAAAAGAGCCACCTTTCACCAAAACAAATTCATCTGGAGGATTACTTTGATTAAAAGAAGATTCATCTTCTAAACCATATTGAGAAGCTAAATTAACATTAGGTTGGGCTTGGGTAGCCGAAGAAAGTAAAACTAGTAGGGCTAGGTTATAAATCGTTTTCAAGCACATTTGGATAAATTTAAAAGTAATGGGATTTTAATTATTTTCTATTTATTATGGGGAGCTTGTTTAGCTGCCAATATTGCTAATGCTAAAAATATTCCAAATATAAAACTCCCGGCTCCATATTGGATTATTTTAACTACTTTGGAGGTTTTTGGAATAGCTGGAGTACCTACCAAAAAACCATCAATAATTTCTAAATTTCCTTTTTTTACTAAACTTCTTTTTAAGGATAGTAAGTCTTCATTATACACCATTGCTTTATCATATACATGCATTGGGTTTAGGTCTAATTGATCTAGGTTCTCTTGTTTTGTATATGAATCTCCTACTTGGTGTTGAGTAGAAGACAACAATCTTTTATTGTAGGCTATTTTTAGAGAATCTAAAAGCCTTTGTTCTTTTTCTAAAAAACCTATTTTTTGAGCCCACGTTTTTTGTTCTTTTACCCCAAGTCTAGTTAAAAATGGATTGGCATCTAGATAAGCTATTAACTTAGTCTCCATCAGGTCTAAATCAAGAGGTTCTACATAAGTAATCCTGAGCCAAAAGGGCATACCATAGTTCACCTTCATCTCTTTGTACATAGGTTCTCCATCTACAGTCAACACCTCAAAACTTTTGCACTGTTTTGCTACTTCCTCATCTATACCAAGACAGTCACCTAATCTTTTATATTTTTCTTGTTCTACTAAAACATTAAGTTTATCTGCTTGACCTGCTTGAATAATAGGATGTCCTCGATAACATTCTATTATCATTGTTGATTCATAGAGTCCTACAATCTCGTCTTTAGTAGTTATCCATATAGCTACTGCAACTCCAATAATTGTAAAAGGCAACCAAACAAAGATAGTTTTTAGTAGGAATTGAATACTTTTACGAATTACAATTCCTGTCAGATCAAATAGGTCTGACAATGTGTTTTGAATATCATCAATCTGAATTACTTCTTGCTGATCTTGTGGTGACTGCATCTACTCTTTTATTAGAATTTGCTCAAAAATAACTAAATTTATTTTAGGATTTTGTTAAAAGCTAAAGAAGTTCCAAATTCATTTCGAATGATCAAGACATTAACACCTAGTGTATTAAGATATATAAACAGATCCTTATATATTTGTATCTAATTTCCATATGAAGTCTTCATATATCCGATCTTGATTAATCCATTATATTAAATGCCAGATAAATTAGCCTTCAACAAGTTTTTGCCCTTTGTGCTACTCTATTTCTTTTTTAATAGTGTATTTCTTCCTTTTGGGTTATTGTATACTATGTTGCTGTCTCCTCTTTTCATATTTTGGATGTATAGACACAAACATCCTATGTATTTTGGATTTTTTGGGTGTATTAGTCTTACTTGGGCTGCTATCCATTATGCCAACGGGATACATATTTTCTATTATGCTAGGTCCTATGTTTTACTAGTAAGTGCCTATATATTTTGCTTAGTTTGCTATCGTTTTATACAGCATACAAAACAAATAGACACTATATTCAAGCATGTATTGATACTCAATGGTTACTTTGTATTATTTGCTATCATCACTTACCCTATTCTATTTATCCGTACCACCTTATGGTCATTTATTCCTATATCTAGAGGGCTCGAAAATATCCCTCGATTACAATTATGGACCTATGAACCTTCTTATTATAGCTTATTGATGGCTCCTTTAGTCATTTATTTTGCCCTAAAAATACTTTTGTATCCTATCAAGAAATGGTTCTTGACGGTTGTTTTCATAACCATACCACTCTTGTTATCTTTTTCATTTGGAATCATTGGTGCTTTAGGCTTATCTTTTGCCCTTATGCTCCTTATACATGCTAGGACATTTATTCGATACAAAAGGATAGTTTGGGCTGTGGGCAGTATTCTAATCTTATCCATAAGTTCATTCGCTCTACTTCAACTCCTCATACCAGACAACCCCTTAGTCAAACGAATTATTAATGTATCTAAGGGCTTAGATACTTCTGCTAAAGGGCGTACAACTGGAGCCTTCATGATAGGTTCAGACATTGCAGAAATGCGCAGTAAATGGTTTGGGGTAGGCTTAGGACAAACAAAACTATTGGCTCCAAAACTTCCTTATTATAAGGATTATAATGAAGAGACATTACGAATACCCAATACCATAGCTGAGCTATTAGCTGTTTATGGATTATTAGGGGTTTTCTTAAAACTATTCCTAGAGATTTGGTTATTTTTTAGAACTAAGGTTTTCAAAAATTACTACAGATTATCTTTATTTATCTTTATGTTTATCTATCAGTTTACAGGAAGCTTTGTTCTAAACATAGCAGAACTCTCTATTTGGGTTTTAGCATTTAGTCCTGCAGCGTTTACCTTATTTGATAAAAATAAATTCCAACCTATACCAAAAACATAGTGCATTTATGAAAGTTGCATTTATTGCTCGGTCAACTTTATTTTCGAGTTGGGGAGGAGATACTACACAAATACAAAAAACTGCCGAACACCTACGTTTGTTAGGTATACATATAGATATTCACTTATCTAGCGATAAGATAGACTATGATCAATATGATTTATTCCATTTTTTTAATATCATTCGACCTGCAGATATCCTTCGGCACACTAAATATATCAACAAACCATTTGTAGTATCTACGATATTTTTGGACTATGGTGAATTTGAGCAACAAGCTAGAGGTGGTTTTATAGGCCTTTTGAACAAGGTCTTACCTCAGGACACTATTGAATATTGCAAGGTAATTGCTCGAAGGTTGCTCAATGGAGAACGCATCCAAAGCTGGCAATACTTATGGAGAGGCCATGCTCGTTCTATCCTAAAAATAGTTAAGGATGCAGCAATCTTACTTCCTAATTCTCATTCTGAATATCAACGATTTTTAAAGCGCTATAAGATAAAAGAAGCGCCCTATGCTGTAGTTCCTAATGGTGTAGATCCTTCTCTTTTCAAGGAAAATATTACAACGAAAAAGAATAAAAATGCAGTTTTGTGTGTCGCTCGTATAGAAGGCAGGAAAAATCAACTTAACTTAATAAAAGCCCTAAACAATACAAAATACACACTCTATATTATAGGAAATCCTTCACCTAACAATCAAAAATATTACGATCAATGTAAGCTTGCGGCAGCTGACAATATTGTTTTTAAGGGTTATGTTTCTTTAGATGAACTGCTTGAAATTTATCAATCAGCAGAAATACATGTACTCCCTAGTTGGTTTGAGACAACAGGTTTAAGCTCTATAGAAGCGGCATTGGCTGGTTGCAATATTGTGATTACAGCCAAAGGCGATACTCAAGAATATTTTGAAGATCATGCTTTTTATTGTGAGCCAGACGATATAGAATCTATCAAAAAAGCTATAGATCATGCAAGTGAAGCGCCACCTCCTACACTCCTCATCAAAAAAATAAACGAACAATATACTTGGGCAGCAGCAGCAGATGCTACACTAAAAGCATATAAACAAGTATTGTAATTTCATCTGAATATTTAGTATTATTGCACATAATCTATCATTAAACTCTCTAGGCTTTTCCTTCAGACAAAACCTTAACATTTTTTTTTGAGAACATTACGTATAGCTATATTAGGAACGAGGGGTATCCCCAACCGTTATGGAGGATTTGAGCAATTTGCCGAATATCTATCTCAAGGCTTAGTGCAGAGGGGACATGAGGTTTATGTCTATAACTCAAGTCTGCACCCCTATACCGAATCTACTTGGAATGGTGTAAACATCCTTCAAAAAAAAGATCCTGAAAATAAATTAGGCACTTTTGGTCAATTTTTATACGACCTCAATTGTATCCGTGATGCTCGAAAACGAGACTTTGATATTTCCTTGCAATTAGGTTATGGAAGTAGTTCTATTTGGTCTCGATTATGGCCCAAAAATAGTATTAACATTACTAACATGGATGGCTTAGAATGGGCTCGTACTAAGTACTCTGCTAAAGTTCAATATTTCCTAAAAAAAGCTGAAGGTTGGGCCGTAAAAGCTAGTGACTATTTAATAGCTGACTCGGTAGCTATTGCAGATTATCTGTTAGAGGTATATAACACTCCTTCTGCCTTTATTCCTTATGGTGCAAAAGTGCTCGAAAATCCTGATTTTTCAAAATTAGATATACCCAACTTAGAACCATTCAACTACCATATTTTAGTTGCTCGTCTTGAACCTGAAAACAATATAGAAATTGCAATACAAGGAGTTTTAGCTAGTGATCGTCAACCTCTTTTGATTGTAGGCAGTTATGAAAACAGCTATGGACAGATGCTTTATCAAAAATATAATCAATCGCCAAAAATACATTTTTTGGGCAGTATCTATGACCTTGACATACTCAATAACTTGCGCTATTATTCGCTTCTTTATTTTCATGGACATTCGGTAGGAGGAACCAATCCTTCACTATTAGAGGCAATGGCTTCTCATGCTCTTATTTGTGCTCATAATAATGCTTTTAATAAAACAATATTAGAAAATGATGCCTTCTATTTTGAGACTGTTGAAGATATTAAAACCTGCATAAATTCTGTTCAAAATAAATTAGCTCATGCAGCCTTAACCCAAAATAACATAAAAAAAATACGTCAGCAATACAACTGGGAACAAATCATTGATCAATACGAACAACTATTCCTCTCTTGTATAACAAAATCAGAAGCTGTATCCAAATGATCAGTGCTCAAAGACATAAAACCACAGCAGAATACCTGAGTATTTTCATAGCGATGTCTTTGCCGTTCTTTGTGGCTTCAACTAGTTGGTTATTGGGCCTTTTAAGTTTAAATTGGCTAGTAGCTGGGCAATGGAAGACAAAAATGGACACATTCAGAAAGCATAAAAACCTTTGGTGGCCTATACTCCTCTTTATACTATACATATTAAGCTTGTGTTACACTAGCAATACAGTAGAAGGAATTTCTTCTATTCAAAAAAAATTATCCTTTTTAGTTTTTCCTCTAATCTATGGTAGCAGTCAATTTGTTGATAAAACAACCATAAACAAAGTATTATCTGCTTTTATAGCCTCCTGTTTTGTAGCTACAGCCCTAAGTACGGGCATAGCCTTATGGAATTTCTTGCAAAATCAAAACCCTTCTGTTTTCTTCTATCGCTCCCTGTCTAATAACATAAACATTCATGCTATTTACTTTTCCATTTATATTTTATTTGCACTGATAACCTTGATAATTAGCACTCTACCCAAATCGAGATATAAGCTCTATATACCAACTTGGTTAAAAACAGCTCTAATTCCTTATTTTTTTATCATGATTATGTTGTTAGCCTCTAAGATTACTGTTCTGATGTTAGTTATCATTATACTATTCTTAGGCCTTTACTTTTTCATGGTCAGTAGCTCACCTCAAAAATGGAGAATACTTATTGTGAGTTCTTTATTTTTAAGCTTTTCTGCAATAGCAATAATCAAGACCAACAATCCCCTCAAAACTAGATTTGAGACTATGATAAACTCAGACTATAGGGTATTGTCTCAAGAAAAATATTCTTATGACATTCCATTTACAGGAACAACATTACGGCTCATGTTTTGGAAATTTGGAAAAGAAATTATTACAGAACAAAAAGCTTGGCTATATGGTGTTGGAGTAGGTGATTCTCAAGAGCTTTTAGATAAAAAAATGATAGACTACAACTTAAAAGATTCAGGCTATTTAGGTTATAATTTTCATAGTCAATATATAGAAACTATTGTTGAGATCGGTCTAATTGGCCTTAATCTATTAGCCTTTATTTTAATCTCTTTTTTCCGTAAAATGCTAGCAGTCCAAAATATCGTTGGTATCATTTTAGTTATAATTGTGGCAACTCTTTTTTTAACAGAATCCGCTTTAGAAAAACATCGTGGCATTGTGTTTTTAATGTTTTTTATTTCTATTTTATCCACAGAAACTAAGCTAGAAACCTAAAGTAACATATCCTTCAACTCTAGTTTTTTCTAATCTTAAACCTTATCCAATCTATCAATTATGAGCTCAAAGGGGTCTCCACATACAATATGTCCAATACAAAAGGCCCTATTAAGGACTTTATTGTATTTTGATGTATTCCATTTCCCCCTAACTCAAAAAGAACTACATCAGTACAGCTCTATTTCCAGTACAATAGAAGAACTCTCTATGCCTTTAGAGGAATTAGTACGGCAAGGACTTATTTTTCAATACAATAACTCTTTTCTATTGCAAGAAAAACCTGATCTTGTCCAACAAAAAGAAGAGAATTATTTAAGGGCTTTAGAGCTTATCCACAAAGGTTTTCGTTTATCTAAGCGATTAGCTCGCTTCCCATTTGTGCGAGGAATTTCGCTATCAGGATCTATATCTAAATATTCAGCAGATAAAAATGCAGATATTGATTATTTTATCATCACAGCACCCAATAGACTTTGGATAGCTCGTACATTTATGCATGCATTCAAAAAATTCACCTTCTTATTTGGAAAGCAACACGACTACTGCATGAACTATTATATAGACACTGCTCATTTAGATATTCAAGATAAAAATATTTATACTGCTATAGAAGTTGCTACTATTATTCCTACTGTAGATAAAGATATCTATCATCAGTTTATAGATGCAAACCAATGGATTCAAGAATACCTTCCTAACTTCAAGATAGGAGACACCCAACAAACACTTCAGAATAAATCTTGGATACGACGTTTTTCAGAATGGTTCTTAGACAACCGTTTTGGTGATTGGCTCAACCGCTATTTTATGAATTGGATAGACAAGAAATGGAGAAAACACTGGATAGATCAAAAAAAATACCCTGAAGAGGAGTATAATTCGGCTATGCAAACCGATACACATGTATCCAAAAACCATCCAGCCAATTACCAACAAAAGGTTTTAGAAAAATTTGAGGCAAGAATAGCTACTTTTGAGCAAGAACACAGCATTGACTTGAGCAAAAGCTCCTACAAGTCCCAAAAAGATCGTGGTTTATAATAATAATGCAATAATTTTTTCCAGCTTACCCAAAAATACCAAATTGCTAACAACGAACCTCCTACTGCCCACAAAAGATAAAGTGTATTAACAATAAACAGCAAAAAGGGCCATAATGCCCCTATTGTAACCAACACAATTAGGCCCCCCACAATCATGGTGAGCAAACTATAAACAATTATCTTTTTGAGCTGACCTAGATGCTGATTTCGTTGCCAATCCTTATATTTTCGGACAACATACCAAGCATGTAGCATTTGCCAACAGGTTATAACCCCTGCAAATATGGCTAAATGTTGCATAGTATCTTCTGGCTTTTGAGCTATTTGTACAGCCAAAAAAATCCAAAGTATTGCTTGTACTACTACATCTAATATTAATCTAATCTTCTTAGTCATAACCTGCCTTAGTTTGTGAAGTTTTTCTAATTGATTAGAAAAACTTCACTGCTATTTTTAGTTCGATAGCTAATTATAAAACACCTGATTCATTATTGCCACCCAATATCGTCCAACACATCTTCTTGCCCTACATATTGGTGTTTTACATCTCCATTTACTTTAGTAGGAGCGGCTTTCCAATCTTGATAAGTTAAGTTGCAATACCAGCATGCAATTCCTACAGGAATTAAGACTACAAATATCACAAAAAATCCTAACATTCCCCAATCTGATAGTAGACTACCTCCTAATATTAAGCCCAACACATAAAACAGAGCAAAAGCTGTATATTGCTGCCTAACTTTATCTTTAAAACGAATACTATGCAATAATCCACTCATCACCTGTACCACACCTACTATAAATTGAACTAATAAAGCTAATGCTATAAAACCAGGTATCAATAGCCCCAAAACATAA
This sequence comes from Aureispira sp., assembly GCA_024222455.1. GTDB lineage: Bacteria > Bacteroidota > Bacteroidia > Chitinophagales > Saprospiraceae > JAAEPD01. The sequence continues at coordinate 11,725 of JAAEPD010000078.1, read as the reverse complement.
GTTATCAACATCAACCCAACAGACACTACTTGAAGACTAAAATCTACTCCTAACGTTCCTTTTGTTGCCGTTCTCATCTCTTTATATTTTTATAATTATCTTAATCATTCTCTATTTATATCTATTAAACGCCATTTGTTTTCGAAAGTTTCAAAAATAATTGAAAGTTTTGAAAAGTAAAACTTTTCCTCTTTTACTTTATATTTTACAACAAAATGGAGACTTTTGGATTTATATCTACTACAACACTTATTTAATAGACATTATCACGAATCGAGATCAATATTATGCATATCAAAGAAGCCATACAAAATAGAAGATCAATATTTCCGCAAACTTATACAGATCAAAAAATACCTAAAGAGATCATAGAAGATATTGTAGCACAGACCAACTATGCCCCTACTCATCGAAAGACAGAACCTTGGCGGTTTAAGATAATCAGTAACCAAAAACGAGTAGAGCTTGGGACACTCTTGGCTAAATGGTACAAAGACAATACTCCTTCAGAGAAGTTCTCTGAACGAAAATACAATAAGACAGCCCAAAAACCTGCTAAATGCTCTCATGTTATAGCTATTTGCATGCAACGAGATCCTAAAGAAAGTGTACCTGAATGGGAAGAAGTAGCAGCTGTTGCAATGGCAGTTCAAAATATGTGGTTGATGGCTCATAGTCATGGAGTTGGTGCATACTGGAGCTCTCCCAAAAGTATTCACAGCAAGGCCTGTCAAGACTTTTTAGGCCTGAAAGAAGGAGAAAGTTGTTTAGGTTTCTTTTATATGGGTTACCACAACGTTCCTACAATAGAAGCTCAACGCAAACCGATTGCAGATAAGATAGATTGGTTAGGTTAATAAAAAATGGTCAAAGAATCAATGAAGTATTCTTTGACCATTTTTATAAACAAGTCTCATTTTTACAACAGGCTCATTTGCCATTCTTTTATAAATTCAAGAGGATAAATCAGCATAATTACATTCAAGAGAAGGCTATCTTTAATCCACCAGATCATTACAACCTCTACTAACAGAAAGAGAATTATTGACCTTTTTAAGCCTAAATAATAAGCAATTGCAAAACCAATTCCACAACTGACTAAGTCACCAAAAGAGTTAATAATACTATCTCCATTATACCCCTGAGCAGCTGTTTCTCGGTATCGACTCAATATGATTTCTGAATTTTCAAGTAGTTCCCAACCTGCCTCTATGAGCGTAGCTAAAGCTAATCGCCAAGAGAATGACAATCGAGATGACAAACCATACAACAATCCCATAAATAATACCCCATGCAACAAATGAGAAAAGCTATAAGCATCAAACAACTGTTGTGAGTTCTCTGCCCCCCAAACATCATTAACCCAAAGCTTAACTGTACCACAAGCACATATCCATATTCGCCCTTGGCTCTCCAACATGAACATCATTCCTATTACAATCAATCCAGTCAACAGCCAAGCCAACCAGTCTTTTTTGTTTGTTGCTAAAGTATTCATAAGTTAATAGCTGTTTATTTTCATTTACAAAAAAAAGCAGCCCTGTAGACTGCTTCCACTTCTATTATATGTCTATTCTATTAATCCTCAAACAGACGATCTATATCATTCAGTAATTGCTGTTTTGCTTTGGCAAACCAAGACAAAAACTCATCTTCATCATTAAACTCCTCTGCCCTAGCCCAATCTATCTCTTTGCTTACTGTACTTAATATATCTGTAATCACCATGTCTAAGCGTTTACGATACCCTGCTGGTAATTCCGTTTCGCTTGACTTCTGCATTTTAGATAATACATAGATTGTATTATTAGCTAAAGATTCTAGCATGTTTATATCTCCACCAGAATTGCTTAAACCTACAATTTCTTCTCGTATTTGTTCTATTTGTGGGGTCATTAGGATGTTCTATATTTATTATATGCTATTAAAGCACTTCTGTTTTCGCATTCAACCATCCCTTTTTCACCATATATTCTGCTATCTGAATGGCATTAGTAGCAGCTCCTTTTCTCAAATTATCTGCAACAACCCACATATTCAAAGCATTTGGAGCAGATTCGTCTCTGCGAATACGACCAACAAAAACTTCATCTTTATTATGAGCAGCCAAAGGCATTGGATATTCATTTTTTGCAGGATTATCCACCACTACAAGACCATCCATATCAGACAACAATTGACGAACTTCACTCAGTTCAAAATCTTTGTGCATAGATACATTCACAGCTTCAGAATGACCACCTTGTACAGGCACTCGAACAGCAGTAGCTGTTATACGCAAGCTCTGATCGCCTAAAATCTTTCTAGTTTCTCCCACTAATTTCAGTTCCTCTCTAGTATATCCATTATCAAAAAAGACATCGCAATGAGGCAAACAGTTTTGAAAAATAGGATGAGGATAAGCTGGATTAGAAACTTCCTTACCTTCCAACTCTTCATTGTATTGCTGCACAGCTTGTACACCAGTACCCGTCATCGACTGATAGGTAGAAATAACTAACCTATCAATCCCATAATGCTCATGCAAAGGAGCTAAAGCAACCACTAATTGTATAGTAGAACAATTCGGATTTGCTATAATTTTATCAGTAGGTTTTAGTGCATCAATATTGACCTCTGGCACTATAAGAGGCTTGTCTTCATCCATACGAAAAGCTGAAGAATTATCTACCACTACTGTTCCTACAGCAGCAAACTGTGGAGCATAAGTTTTAGCAGTGCCTCCTCCTGCCGAAAAGATTGCTAAATCAGGAGCTTGAGCAATAGCATCTTCCATGCTAATTACAGTATATTCTTTCCCATTATATTCCACTTTTTTGCCCACTGATCGCGCAGAAGCGACTGGCAAAAATTCAGTTATTGGAAAATTACGTTCTTCCAAAACCTTACACATAACTTGGCCCACCATTCCAGTGACACCAACAACAGCTACTTTCATGAATTCTCTTTGTTTATTTTGTTCATTAGTCCATGAATGTTTTTATAGCTAATTGATTAGCAAATATTAAGAACACAAAACTAAATCACAATAGACTTTTAATAATCAATTAGTTATAAAACCTCACTGCTGTTTTTAGCTTGATAAAGTTAAAAATGCACAGACTATTATTTGTTTAATATCTAATAAGATTTAATCAATAGTATCTCGAAAATACAAATAATTACAAACTCTATAAAATACCTAGAGCTATAAAAAACAAATTTTTAACACACTATTTCAAGGAAAAATGTATTTTTAATGGAATTTGCTGTCTGGACTACCTTTTATTTTTTTTAAAATATAGGGATTTTCAATATTTATGCAGCGATAATTAACTTAACCACTAGCAAAATTATATTCAAATTTTGCCTAACTACTTGATTTCAGGATATGTTCATTTCTATGCAATATATTCTTAGGTACAAAACCTCTAGTTCATATGAGAGTATTCTTACTGTTCTGTTGCATCCCCTTTTTGTGCAGCATATTTCCACTGATGACCCAAGCCCAAACCCTACAAGATGATTTTACTGATGGTGATTTCACCAACAACCCTACTTGGCAAGGAGATGTTGGAGATTTTATCGTTAATGGTAGCAATCAACTTCAGCTCAATAATCTAGGTGTCAGTGCAGAGTCTGAATTATATTTAGCCGCCAATATTCAAGATAGTACCTTTTGGGAGTTTTATGTACAAATGGACTTTGCTCCATCCACTAGCAACCGCACACGTGTTTATTTGCAATCAGACAATTCCAATCTATCTAGTACCACCAATGGATATTATGTACATCTAGGAGGTTCAGGCGCTACCGATTCTATAGAACTATTTAGAGTAGATGGGGGCACACCTACTAAGCTCATAGGAGGAACCGCTGGAGCCATAGCCAATAATCCAACAGTTAGGGTTAGAGTGATTCGCAGTAGTACTAATGAATGGACTCTATTTGCAGATTATGCTGGCACTACTACTTTTATAAACGAAGGTTCTATGATAGACCCGGCTCCACATACCTCTGGTAGTTTTTTTGGTATTTGGTGCGATTATACAACTACTAGAGGAGACCAATTCTTTTTTGATGACTTCTATTTATCTCCTTTATTTGTTGATATTATACCTCCCGTCATTGATACTATTATAGCAGTCAATGCTACACAAGTAGATGTTTATTTTGACGAAGCAGTGGATGCCACAACAGCTAATGTTGCAGGTAATTACAGTATAGATAATGGTATTTCAGTTACAAATGCTCAAAAAGATGGTACAGACCCTAAATTGGTACACCTTACCACTAGTACCATGACTAGTCTAACCACCTATCTTACAACAATCACAACAGTAGAAGACCTCAATGGCAACCCTATTACCTCTGCCAATAAATCTTATGTTTATTATAATGTTCAGCCAGTTACAGCTCAAGACATTATTATCAATGAAATCTTTGCAGACCCTACTCCACAAGTAGGCTTACCCAATGCAGAATATGTAGAATTACTCAACCGCTCTAATAATATTATAGATTTGAATGGTTTGGATTTTGACGATGGCAGTTTGCATAGCTTACCTAGTCATTTATTATTACCAGATTCTACCGTTATTTTATGTTCTAATTCCAATACAGGACTTTTTTCAGGTGATGTGATTGGCATTGGCACAATGGGCCTATCAAATGGAGGTGAACAACTTGCTCTAAAAGATGGCGCAACAGATATTGATATCCTAACTTATGATTTATCTTGGTACCAAGATGTGGTCAAAGATGATGGAGGATGGTCGCTAGAACTCATTAACCCAAATCTACTTTGCCAAGGAAGCACCAATTGGATTGCCTCTACAGATGTAAGCGGAGGTACTCCTAATGCAGAGAACTCTGTATATAATAATACACCTGATCTCACAGGACCTAGTTTGTTATCAGCTAGTTTTATTAATGGCACTCAAATTACACTTATTTTTGATGAAGCCTTAGATGCTGCAACAGCCAACAATCCTGCTAACTATACTGTGGTAGGCTTTACGGTTACAGGAGCTAGTTTTTCTGCTCCAGACACAGTAGTCATTACACTAAATTCTGCTATGGTTGACCTCACAAACTATACAGTCAATGTATTAGCAGGTCTAACAGACTGTTCTGGTAATCCTGTAGGAGCAGCCAACAATGCAAGTTTTACTTATTATAATATACAAGCAGCAGCAGCACAAGATATTCTCATTAATGAAATATTCGCTGATCCTACTCCACAGATAGGGTTACCTAATGCAGAATACCTAGAATTGTATAACAACTCTAGCAAAACTATTGATTTAGCTAGCCTAACTATAGATGAAGGTTCCCCACAAGCCTTACCAACATTTTATCTAATTCCAAATAGTTATGTCACTGTTTGCGCCAATAGTAACACTGCTCTATTCTCTGGATTTGGAGATGTAGTTGGAGTTCCCTCTCTAAGTCTTAGTAATGGAGGAGAGGCACTTATTCTCAAAACTAACACTAATGTTACTGTCGATTCGGTAGAATATGCTAGTTCTTGGTATCAAGATGCTGTCAAAGATGATGGTGGTTGGTCTTTAGAATTAATTAATCCTAACCTAACTTGTCAAGGTGAACTCAATTGGATAGCCTCTACAAATGTGAGTGGAGGTACTCCAGGCACACAAAACTCTGTATTTAATAATGCTCCTGATGCTACAGGACCAAGCTTGTTGTCTGCTACATTCTTGAGCGGAACACAAATAGAGTTAACATTTGATGAAGTATTAGATTTAGCCGCAGCGAGTAATATTGCTAACTATACCTTAGCTGGTTTTACCATAACCAATGCAGTATATCTTGCTCCAGATAAAGTAATATTGACACTAAACAACTCTATGGTTGACCTAACCAACTATACTGTTAATGCTTTAGCAGGTCTAACAGACTGTTCTGGTAATCCTGTAGGAGCTGCTAATAGTACCAGTTTCACTTATTATGATCTCCAACCTGCTACAGCGCAAGACATCATTTTCAATGAAATATTTGCAGATCCTGCTCCTATTGTGGGGTTGCCTGATGCAGAATACTTAGAGCTCTATAATCGTTCTAGCAAAACCATAAACCTAGCGACTCTAGAATTAGATGAAGGCAGTGTACAGACACTACCTCAACATTATCTTATACCAAACAGTTATGTAATCATTTGCAAAACTTCTGAACTAGCTAAGTTTGCTGCATATACCAATGTAATCTCACTAAGTTCTTTGAGTTTGAGTAATGCAGGAGAAGAATTAGTGCTCAAAACACTAACAGGTACAACTATTGATTCTATAGAATATAGCAACGATTGGTACCAAGATGCAGTAAAAGATGATGGAGGTTGGTCGCTAGAATTGATCAATCCTAATCTACTTTGTCAGGGTGGCTTAAACTGGGCAGCCTCTACAGATGCTAGTGGTGGTACTCCTGATGCACAAAACTCAGTGTTTGATAATACACCAGATGTTACAGGGCCAGCAGCACTTTCTGCAAATTTTACAAGTAGCACAGAAATTCAAATAGAGTTTGACGAAACACTCGATCCTACAGCTGCTGCTAATCCTGCAAACTATAGCATTGCAGGTTTCACAACAACAGGAGCAGTCTTTCAAGCACCAAGCACTGTAACCATCACAGTCAACATAGCTATGACTGACCAAACTAACTATACTGTCAATGTAGCTAATGGCCTTACAGATTGTTCTGGAAATGCTATTGGTGCTGCCAATAATGTAAGTTTCACTTACTATGACATTCAGCCTGCTACAGCGCAAGACATTATTTTCAATGAAATTTTTGCAGATCCTGCTCCTATTGTTGGACTGCCTGATACAGAATATTTAGAACTATATAATCGCTCTAGCAATACTATTGACTTAGCAACTTTAGAGCTAGATGAGGGCAGTCTCCAAACACTTCCTCAATACTACCTTACCCCAAATAGTTATGTAATCATTTGCAAAACTTCTGAACTGACTAAATTTGCAGCATACACCAATGTCATTTCTTTAAGCTCTTTGAGCTTAAGTAATAGTGGTGAAGAGTTAGTGTTAAGAACACTAGCAGGTACAGCCATTGATTCTATAGAATATAGTAGTTCTTGGTATCAAGATGCTGTCAAAGATGATGGTGGTTGGTCTTTAGAATTGATCAATCCTAATCTACTTTGTCAAGGTGGGCTCAACTGGGCAGCGTCTACAGATGTTAGTGGAGGTACACCTGATGCACAAAACTCAGTATTTGATAACACTCCTGATGCGACAGGACCAAGTATATTGTCTGCTGATTTTATTAGCCCAACTCAAATCACGCTTATTTTTGACGAAGTGTTGGATGCTACTACTGCCAATAATACTGCTAATTACTCGATCACAGGATTTACCATTACAGCAGCTAATTATTTAGCTCCAGATACTGTTATTATTACCATCAACAACCCAATGGTTGACCAAACCAACTATACAGTCAATATCGCCAATGGCCTTACAGACTGTTCTGGGAATGCAGTTGGTGCAACTAATAATGCAAGTTTCACATACTATGATATTCAACCAGCAACTGCACAAGACATCATTTTCAATGAGGTCTTTGCAGATTATTCTCCTGTAGTTGGATTGCCTCAGGCAGAGTATTTGGAGCTTTATAACCGTTCTAGCAATACTATTGATTTATCTACATTGGTTCTTAATGAAGGCAGCGATCAAAATTTATCCAGTTACTTCCTTACAGCAGGAAGCTATGTATTAATAGCTAAAACTAGTCAATTAGACTCTTTTGTAGCATACAATAATGTAATTGGAGTGAATTCTCTAAGCTTGAGCAACAATGGTGAAGAGTTAGTATTAAAAACTCTTACAGGTACAATCATTGATTCTATAGAATATAGCAGCTCTTGGTATCAAGATGTCGCTAAAGATGATGGTGGTTGGTCTTTAGAGCTGATCAACCCTAGTGCGTTATGTCAAGGAAGTGCCAATTGGATTGCCTCTACCAACAGTACAGGAGGTACACCTGCTGGTCAAAATTCTGTATACAACAACACACCAGATATCGTAGGGCCGTCAGTGCTTTCCGCTAACTTTATTAGCAGTACTCAAGTTCAACTAGAGTTTGATGAGACTATAGATGGTGCCACAGCTATTAATACGGCTAACTATAGTATCACAGGATTTTCTGTATCAGGGGCAATATTCCAAGAGCCAAGTACAGTTATTCTTACTCTAAACACTACAATGGTCAACCAGACTAACTATACTGTTGTAGTAGCTAATGGACTCCAAGATTGTTCAGGCAATGCTGTTGGGGCTAATAACAATGCTAGTTTCACCTACTTAGACATTCAAACAGCAGCATTCCAAGATATTATATTTAATGAAATTTTTGCTGATGAAAACCCTCAAGTAGGGTTACCTCCTGTAGAATATTTAGAGCTTTATAATCGCTCTAGCAAAACTATAGATTTGGCTACATTAGAGCTAGATGAAGGTTCTACAAAACCGTTACCAAGCTTCTTCTTGCAACCAAACAGCTATGTTATTGTTTGTGCAGCCAGCAAGAAAGACTCATTTATTAGTTATGGAGATGTCGTTGGTATTAGTTCATTTAGCTTGAGCAATGGAGGCGAAACTATAGTACTTCGCAGCCAGACAGGAACATTGATTGATTCTTTGGCTTATTCTAGTGCATGGTATCAAGATTTCGCTAAAGATGATGGTGGTTGGTCTTTGGAACTAATGAATCCTAACTTAATTTGTAAAGGTGGCCTCAACTGGATTGCATCCAATGATATGAGAGGAGGTACTCCTTGTACACAAAACTCAGTGTACAGTAACACACCTGACACTACAAAACCCAATATGCTTTCTGCCGAATTTACAGATTCAGTTACAGTATTACTTTTATTTGATGAACCATTAGGTGCTACATCTTCTAATACAGTTGGTAACTATACCATAAATGGAGTAACGTTCACCAATGCAGCATTCCATGCACCAGATAGTGTTATACTTACTACCAGTTCTAATATGGTTGACCTAAAAATTTATACTGTTACAGCTAATGTTAATGACTGTTCAGGAAATGCAATTGCTACAAACTCAGGAAGTTTCACTTACTATCAAATACAGACACCAGCATTCCAAGAAATTATATTTAATGAACTTATGTTAGATCCAACTCCAGTAGTAGGATTACCTAACAAAGAGTATATAGAACTATACAACACTAGTAACAAAGCCTTCGATTTATCGGGCTATACACTAGCACATACTTCTACGGGTACTTCCAGTATAGTTTCTACTACGTTACCTAAATATATTTTAGGGCCTAATGAATTTGTATTACTAATTGACGATAGTGATGAAGCTGATTTCTTGAATTATAATAATCGTTTGGCAGTAGACGGACTTCCTGCACTCAACAATACAGGTGCTCGTTTACAATTAATCGATGCTTTCACATCTTTAGATGACATTACTTACTCTAATGAGTGGTATGGCAATCCTGACAAAGATGATGGCGGAAATTCTTTGGAGCTTATTAATCCAAACCACTTATGTAAGCAAGGTGGCAACTGGCGTGTATCTATATCTGGTCTTGGTGGAACTCCTGGAGGACTCAACTCTGTCTATACTACACTCCCAGATTTGACAAAACCGTTAGTGACTAGGGTCAAAACACCTTCAAATACAACTATTGATATCCAGTTTGATAAAAATGTAGATGCTGCATCTGCAACTACTATAACCAACTACACTAGTGTAGGAGTATCTATTGTGAATATTGCGCTTTTAGCCAATAATGAGGTTCGCCTAACACTTAATAGTGCTATCGCAGTCAATAGTTCTATTGATCTTACCTTGCAAAATACAGATTGTTTGGGCAATGCTGTGGATACTACAATTACTGTTAGTTATTATAACTTAGAGGTAGCCAAACACTATGATATTCTGATCAATGAAATTTTTGCAGATACAGACCCAGTTATTGGCTTACCTGAGTTTGAGTATGTAGAACTATACAACCGTAGCAATAAGTATATAAACCTAGAAGGATTCACCTTCAAAGACAAATCATCGAAGTTAGATACACTTCCTTATTTTGTACTAAAACCAGAAAGCTATGTACTTATTAGTAGCGTAGGAAGTAAGGCAGCCTTGGGTAGTTTTGGAGATGTTATTGAATTGGGTGTATTCCCTGATTTGAATGTAAGTGCAGATTATGCATTACTCAGAGATGGAGCTGGCAATGTGATTGACGGGGTTAGCTATGAAGATGATTGGTATGGCAATGGGGATAAAGCTGCAGGAGGATGGTCACTAGAACGTATCAATCCTAATAGTCCTTGTGAAGGGATAGACAATTGGCGTGCATCAGAGGCCCTTATTGGAGGGACACCTAACAGCGCAAACTCTATACTACAAACAACGCCTGATGATTTAGCACCAAGCGTTCTTCGAGCATTCCCATTTTATGCAGATAGTGTTCGTTTGTACCTTTCGGAAGCAGTACATGATACCAACTCTCTATACAGTTTCAATTATACAATTGATAATGGTATGACTGTGACTGGGGCCTATGTAGAACCTCCTTTTTACAATACAGTTGTAGTGGGACTAAACACCCTCATGACCAAAGGAGTTACTTATACTCTAACACTCAACAGTGGTTTTACAGATTGTATTGGCAACCAAATTGGAGTTAACAATGAAGTACAATTTGCCTTGCCAGAAGATATTGAGAAAGGTGATATAGTTCTAAATGAAGTCTTATTCAACCCAGTATCTGGTGGTAGCGATTTCATAGAGTTGTATAATAATTCTAATAAAATTGTCAATGCAGGAGATTTGATTTTAGCTAATTTAGATGACCTTGGATTCATCTATCAAGTAGAACCTGTGATCACAGATTGGTTGATATTCCCACAAGAATATGTTGCCATATCTAAGGATATTATACAGGTAAAAGATCAGTATACAACTCCTAATCCTGACAATTTCATACAGAATAATTTGCCAAGTATGGGCGATAAAGAAGGTAGTATATTCATATATACAGTCAATAGTTTTATACAAGCTACTCCTATCGATTCATTGAGTTATACTTCCAACTTCCATACTCCACTGTTGGATGATGAAAATGGAGTTTCTTTGGAGCGTATAGATTTTAACGCCCCAACTCAAGATCCTAACAATTGGCATTCAGCCTCTACAGATGTTGGATACGCTACACCAGCTTATCAAAACTCTAGTTTTATGGCTAATGAGATTGTAGGAGACGATATATTACAACTACCAAAGACTACGTTTTCTCCTGATGGGGATGGATATGAAGATTTCTTACTTATCAATTATAACACAGATGCCTTAGGTTATGTAGCTAATATTGATGTTTATGATGCTCATGGTCGAATGGTTCGTCGCTTAGTTAATGGAGAGCTACTTGCAGATGAAGGCACCTTCCAATGGGATGGTGCTAGAGATGATGGGACTAAAGCAAGAATAGGAATCTATATCATCTTAGCAGAAATCTATAATGACAATGGTGATCGAAAAAGATTTAAGAAAACTTGTGTAGTGGCTGGTCAACTTCGCAAATAGAAATTTAACTTGCTTTCTTTCAACATAAGTCATCCCGAATTTTTCGAGGGTGACTTTTTTTTGAAAAGCAATAGGAATCTCATAGATTTAATATGCACAAAAAATCAGAGATTCCTATGTATTATAAGAAATTG
>JAAEPD010000077.1 GCA_024222455.1 Aureispira sp. | reverse complement strand
TCAACTAGGAGGTAATCAGTTCACTTCGCTACCTATTGAAATTACTAAACTAAGCCAATTAATACACCTCAATTTAAATGAGAACAAACTAGTTGAACTACCTATTGAAATTGGTAACTTAACACAGTTAAACACACTTTACTTAAACTATAATCAGCTATCAAAACTACCTAAAGAAATTGGAAAACTCACTCTGTTAACTACACTTTATTTAGGTGAGAACCAACTTTCAGAGCTACCTAAAGAAATTGGAAAACTCACTCAACTTACTGCTCTTGATTTAGGTGAGAACCAACTTTCAGAGCTACCTACTGAAATTACTAAACTAAGCCAATTAGAAAAGCTTTGGTTACAAACCAATCAGTTATCAAAACTACCTAAAGAAATTGGAAAACTCACTCAACTTACTACCTTTAGTTTAACTAAAAATCAAATCACAAAACTACCTAAAGAAATTGGAAAACTCACTCAACTTACATGGCTTAACTTAGCTGATAATCAACTATCAGAACTACCTAAAGAAATTGGAAAACTCACTCTATTAACAGTGCTTTCTTTGTCTGATAATCAATTATCAGAACTACCTATAGAAGTTAGTAACTTAACTCAATTAAAAAAACTTGGATTAAGGCGAAATCAATTCATAACATTACCTAAAGAACTAAAAAATATTAAAACATTGTCTAATATACTTATAGGAGGTAATCCTATCCCTAGAGGGAGTAGGACCAGCATAGAGCAGAAAATGCCTTGGTGTTTTTTCTGTTGGTATTAAAAATGAAGGACTACAAACTCCTTGCTAACAAAAATAGCTATAGTGATGATAGAGTATCAAATCTTGTCACTAAGTAGCAACTAAACATTAGATCGTAGTCGAAACTCTACAGACTTATATCCTAATTTCAGAATACAAAGGGCATGAAACAACTAAGCATCCTAAATCTTCTACTCCTTTTAAGTTATCAAAGTATTGGCCAAGCTCCAGATTTATGCTCTGCCACAGAATGCCAATGTTTTATAAATACAGGAGATTATTATATCAAACAAAAGAACTATAAAAAAGCTATTTTTAACTATCTAGCTGCTCAGGATTGTAATGCCACGCTAGGACCTAAAATTGAGGAAAAATTAAGCAAAGTCTTCAATACGATAGAACACCAACGAAAAGATGCCATAAAAGCAAAAAAAGAAACTGCAAAAGCTTTAGCAAAAGTAAAAAAAGAACAAGAACAGACAAAGTTAGCACTACATAAACTAGAAGTAGAACAAGTTAAAAACAAAAAAATTATTAATGCCTTTTATTTTTATGATGACAAAGTTGCCTTAGCTTATGATGGTTCTACTTATGGATTTATCAATAAAGAAGGGGAAGTAGTTATAGAATACAACTACAAGGAAGCACTGCATTTTGACTATAGGGGTTTTGCAAAAGTTAAAAGATATAATTCCAAACATTATCTATTAATTGATACCACAGGTAAAGAATATATCTTAGCAGAAAATCTAAACCAATTAACTAAAGAAACAACTGCATTAGATTTATCTAGCCAAAATCTTGTTCCTTCTCGAAGAATACTAAAAAACAACAAATTAAAAGCACTTTTTTTGGGTAGAAACAAATTAACTGAGTTACCCATAGAAATTGGCAAGCCCACCCAATTAGAGACACTTTATTTAGGTGGAAACCAACTAACTCAACTTCCCTCAGAAATTGGTAACCTAACCCAATTAAAGACACTACATTTGTATGGGAGTCAACTAACTGAATTACCTATAGAAATTGGTAACTTATCACAACTAATCGAACTTAACTTGGGAGAAAATGAACTAACCATACTCCCCAATAAAATTGGTAATTTATCCCAATTGCAAGTACTTTACTTATCTAGTAATCAATTAACTGAACTTCCCTCAGAAATAACTAACTTAACTGAGCTAACTGAGCTTCACTTGATCGGAAATCAGCTCACCTCTCTGCCTAAGGAAATATTCAATTTAGTTAAATTAACTGAATTTCATATATCTAGTAACAAGATAACCATACTCCCCAAAGGAATTGGTAATTTATCCCAATTGACAAAGCTTAATTTAGCTAACAATAAATTAACAACACTACCTAAAGAAATAGTAAAACTGAAAAATCTATCTACTTTATATTTAAAAAACAATCCCATCCCAAAAGAAGACCGTGCTTCTCTAGAAGAAAAAATGCCTTGGTGTAAGTTTATTTGGGAGTAAAACAAAAATAGCTATAAGATTTAGGTCTTCTAGCTATTCTTATATGTCCCCTATTTAGAGCACAATCCTAGTGCTTAAACAAAATCTTAGTATTCGGCAACCATTCTCTGATTTTAGCCTGCTCCTCTTCGCTGAGCTTATTGCGTTCTAGCCTTAGCAAGCGCAGTTGAGGAATATTCTTGATACTTTCGGGCAAAGACTTGAGTTTGTTGTAGCCCAAGTTCAGTTCCTCCAAGTTTTTCAGTTGACCGATAGATTCTGGGATTGTTTTCAGCTCATTATATCTCAAATCCAGTTTCTTTAGGTTTTGGAGGTTGCCAATACTATCTGGTAAGACCTGTAATTGGTTATCTCTCAAATCCCAATCCTCTAAAGCACTAAGTTCCGTGAAACCATCTGGCAATTTTTTGTAGCGACTTTCTCGCATATTGAGATATTTAAGGTTTTGAAGCTTTCTCAATGCTCCAACCGACTTGTAAGGACTCATATATCGATTGAAGGCAATATCTAAATACTCTAGATTCTCTAAATCGCCCAAACTTGTAGGCAAGCCTTTCAAGCCCGTATTGCTCACTATCAATTTTTCTAGTTGCTTGAGTTTTCCTAGCTCACTTGGGAGTTCTGTTATTCGGTTTACGCCAAGTTCCAGTTCCTGCAACTTGGTCAGTTTTCCTATTACGGCAGGTACTTTTGTAAACTCATTACGCTCTAGACTCAAAAAAGTCAGATTCTCCAATTTGCTCAACTCATCAGGTAAGCTGTCTATGATATTGGCTCCCAAATCCAGATATTCCAATTGAGTCAACTCAAAAAGGTCTAAAGGCAGTTCTTTTATCTTATTCAAACGAATAGAAAAGACACTAAGATTTTTATATTTTTTGATCACTTTACTCACTTTAGGCAAACCTAAACCATCCAACAACAAGGTTTCTATTCCTGTTATTTTATCCAACCATTTGTAGATTTTGGCAGGTTCTTCTATTGGGTTGTGTCCAAGGTTCAAATACTTTAGGTTGACCAAGTTCTCCATACTGACCTGAAACACGGTCAATTTATTGCGACTCAAATCCAAATGTTCTAAGGCTGTGAGGTCTCCAATACTGTCAGGTATAGATTGCAGCTTGATTTTATTGGCACCCAAAAACTTAAGGGAAGTACAATTATATACACCTGTGGGTAGGTAATAGATAAATCTATTTTTGCCGACATCCAAATGCTCTAAGGTTGTCAAGTTGCCCAACTCCTCTGGCAAGCTTTCTAGGCGGTTGCCATTTAGGTCTAGATGTCTTAGATGTGCTAACTTACTAAGATTTGGATTTACTTCTTTGAGTTTATTAGAACGCAGGCTCAATTTTTGGAGCAAGGCTAACTTTGTTATTTCATCAGGCAAGCTTTCTAATCGCAGACTGTTCATAGTCAAATCTTGCAAATTGTGCATATTCAATACCATTGCCGAAAAGGTATTGGCTCGTTTGAACACTCGCAATCGATAAGCCGAATCCTTTTGGATGTATGCATTATCTATAGAATAAAACTTAGGTTTAGTTTCTAACTCCTCAGGAGAAAGCAACTGCCCAAAACCTATGGAATGTATTCCTAACAAAAAACCTACTGAACACAATAATCGTATCATAATAAAAAATTTGGAGTTAAGAGCATCTGTAAATTTACCTTATTGCTAAGATGTAATTTTAAATATACTCTGAACCGTTCTCACTGTTAACTCCAAACATACAATTATTTTTCCAAACTAAAATTGCCTCCCTTATTTGGGTGTAAATCTAGGTTGATTTTTATATATTTTTTCGGCTTCTTCTGTTTTTCCTCTTTTGTGCAAAAAGGTAGCATAAGTACGTGCATACGTTGGAATATTGTTGAGTTCATAAGCAGTTTTGGCCCAAGACTCTGCCTTTTGCAGCAACTTAGCATCTTCGGTCAGACGCAAGACTTCCAAAGCATAACGATTCCATACTTCTGATTTCTTTTTGCCATACTTTTTCAAGTATTTGTCTGCTATCTTCACATAGGTTACTACATCGTCTATGCCTCTGTTGTATTGTAGATCAGCCAAAATCGAAAACTCTTTAGCATGATGAGGTACAGCCGACTTCATTTTGGCCTTTGCCTCCTTAAGCAAATCTTCTACTCTATACTCTACTGCTTTAGCAACAGTAGCTTCACAAGCTGTTTTTACTACTTCATCAAATTCCTTTTGCCCTTTTATTTCTATTACTTTGCTTTTGTTTTCCAACAAGGTCTCAAAAATTTTGGAATCTGCCTCTGAAGCGAAATCAAATAAGAACTCCAAGTTTGTTTTTGTTGTCAGATCCTTTTGAGTACGAAAATATTCATTAGCAATTTTCAAGGCAGGTTTGGCACTAGAGATAAGAGCATAAGCATAAGCTCTCAAAAACTCTGCATCTCGCTCTCCTGCTTCGTATTTTTCTTTGTAATCACCTGTTTTATCAAACTTACTTAGTGCTTCTTTTCCCAAACCAATGAACTGATCTGTTGGTCGAGCGCCTTTGCCCACATGTACCACTTCACCATCATAATCGATGTATAATAAGGTTGGATAAGAATTGACTCTGTATTTTTGAGCAAATTTTGGGCCTTCGCCCTTTTCCATATCCATCTTGTAATTGATAAAATACTTATTGTAAAACTTACCTACTTCCTTGTCAGGAAATACACTTTTGGCCATTCGCTTACAAGGTCCACACCAAGTAGTATAGGCATCTACAAATATAATCTTATGTTCTTTTTTAGCTTTTGCTAATACCTCTTCCCATGTACCTTTTTCGAAATGAATGCCATCTTGTGCTATTGCACCCAACACCATAAAAGTACTACATATTGTTAGCCAAATCGACTTCATATTCTCTTCTTTTTTTGAATCTAAAAATAGATTAAAACATGTTTAAACCATGCTCTTAGCATCTAATGTTCTCCAAATAATATTCCATAGTTAACACTAAGATACGGTTTTTATTACTGTTGAGTTCTATTCTATTTCTTTTTTAGAATTTCCTAACATCTCCAAAACTATTTTAAAGGCAGGCTGTTAAAAACATTAAAGCAACCTACTGTAATAGTATAACTACCTTAAGAACTAGTAAAAACCTTTCGCCTGCTACTAAAACTAATTTTCTATGAAAACATTAACACCTCTCATAATTGTTTTACTGCTTAGCTTTAAATCAACTGCCCAAACACCTGTAAATCCTAATCGACTGGGTGGATGGTACATGTATTTTTGGAATACCAATTTAAAATCTTCTGGATTTGGTTTTCAAGGAGATGTACAATACCGAAATTGGAATGTGGCTGGAGACTTGGAGCAGTTGCTTCTGAGAGGAGGACTTACCTATCACCCTAAAAATACAAAGGTGAAATTTACGGCAGGTTACGGATTTATACTATCTGGTGGTTTTAGTTTTCCAGACCAAAGCACCTCTATAGAACACCGAATTTATCAAGAAGCTCTTTTGCCTCACAAAATTGGCTCTCGCATCTACTTGACTCATCGTTTCCGTTTTGAACAACGTTTTGTGCAAGATCAAAATTTCAGAATGCGACTTCGTTACAATATTTTCTTGAATATTGCGCTCAACAAACCTGAAATGGAAAAAGGTACTTTTTATCTAGCCTTATACAATGAGTTATTTATAAATACTGCCAAAGATATAGGGAATGATAGAGCAGTGCCTATTTTTGATCGAAATAGGTTATACGGTGCTTTAGGGTATTATATTTTAGACAAATTAAAAGTACAATTAGGTTATATGTATCAAAGTAATAATGCTTATGGAAAAGGGCAATTACAACTTAGTGTACATCAATCTTTTTAAGATTAAGTCTTAATACTTTTAGGGATTTTTATAGTCGTTCATTTGGACAACTCGCAATTTTAGGGTTTATTTAAGAACTATTTTATCAAAACTTTGATTACAGCTATATAAAGTTAGCTCAACTAGCTAACCAATAGTTTTATTTTATTAAATAATTAGATCATTATTATGAGTTTGAGTGACCAAATCAACCAAGGGTTGAAAGCGGCGATGAAGGCCAAAGACGACGTTCGTAAGCGTACCTTACGTGCGATTAAATCCGAAATTTTACTATTAAAAACGGATGGTACAGGTGCAGAGATTACCGAAGAAAAAGAAATCAAGTTGCTCCAAAAAATGGCCAAACAACGTGAAGATTCTTTAAGCACCTTCGAACAGCAAGGACGTGACGAATTGGCTCAAAAAGAACGTGAAGAGTTAGTTATCATCAAAGAATTCTTGCCTAAACAAATGGATCCTGCCGAATTGGAGGCTGCCATCAAAGCTATTATAGAAAAAGTAGGCGCTAGTTCTATGAAAGATATGGGTAAGGTAATGGGTATGGCATCTAAAGAGTTTGCTGGTAAGGCAGATGGTAAAACGATATCTACTTTAGTCAGACAATTACTATCGTAATATAGGATATAATAAATTTTATACAATCGGGTTTGCACAACAAGGCAAATCCGATTTTTAATTTCTGAGTGTAATGGCAATCGATATTTTATTCATCATTATGGCCACCTTTGGCTTTTATTTTGGATACACCTTTGGACTAATGCGAGTAGTCCTTTTTGTGTTGTCATTATTGGTGTCGTTGGGTGTTGCTATGCGATTCACATCCGTTACAGTAAACCTAATACAAGACACATTTGATGTAGACTCTCCTTTCTTACCTTTTGTTGCCTTCCTAATCACCCTCATTGGGGTCATGCTGATAGCCCGAATAGTCGTCAAGTTACTAGAAGAAACTGTTGACAAAGACCGATTTGATCGGATTAGTAGGATAATTGGAGGATTTATGCTCAGTTTTGTATTTACCTTTCTATTTAGTGTTTTGATTACCTTTTTTGGTAAAGCTGGTGTTATAGATTTGGCCTACAATGAGACCCTAGAGATAATGGGGCAAGAGGCTAATTTCATCAAAATCATATCTACGGATACGATGTTGATAAAACAAAAAAACAAACCTGGAATACTCTGTTTAGGCGATATTATGTTGCTTAAAGATAAACGGTCTGGGTTGATGTGTGGAGGTCGTTTTGTACCTATTCCTGCTGGAGATACGGTTATGATTAGTGGTTCGGCTACCAAAGATTTGGAGGAAGACGATATTGTTGCTTTTTTCTGCGAAAAAGATATGGCATTTATAGGTGGAGATACTATAAACTGTTACTGTTCGGACAACTATCCTGCTGCAAAACATGCAACTTCTACTTTTTTCAAATACATACAAGTCATACCTCAGACAGGACGTAAGATATTAGAAAATGCAGCTCCATTTATTAAGGATTTCATCAAGTATATGACTATTGCTTTAGAACGTTTGGAAAAAGGTAAAAAAACGCCTCCTAAACCAATAGAAGTAACTGATGATGACAAACCTGTAGAGCCTATTCCTAATGATATTTTTGTGGACACTTCAAAAAAAGCACCAGTGACACCACCTAAAGATTCTGTTGCAAAACCAATAATAAAAGATTCTATTAAAAAAGAACCTACCAAGCCTATTCCAACTCCTACAGAGGAAGAAAAAGATACCGCTAAGTATGAGGGTTAGGGAAATGCTTCTTTATAAACTGAGTATCTAGGAGAGATATGTTTTTTATAAATTGGTGTGGTTTACTATTCTTTTCTTCCTTAAAATATTTTTGAGGTGTGGTGTGCTCTACCACACAAGTATGCATACCGGCTCTATGAGCAGCCAAGACTCCAAACGGAGAATCTTCTATGACTAGGCATTCTTCAGGAGCTAAGCTTAGCAATTCTGCCATCTTCAGGAAGGGTTGAGGATCGGGTTTATGTTCCTTGACATCATCTTCTGTGATGGAATGCAAAAAATAGGAGGCTAAACTGTACTTAGAACAAAGCCAATCTACATGTTTGCGCTGATTACTAGTGACTAAAGCTACCTTATACTGTTCTTTTAGAAGCGTTAAGGTCTCATGAACATGAGGATATGGAGCAGTTTCTTCAACTATTCTACGTTTAAACTTCCTTAGATTCCAAATAACATAAGGAATGACACGAAACTTAAATAATTTTTCTTTGACCAATAGTTTCAAGGCATCTTGCACTGCCATCCCATTCAATATCAAAAAATCATCTTTGGTGATTGGTCTATTTCCAAAGCGTTCACCCAATTCTAAAAACAGTTGCATATAAGCCTCTACACTATTCACTAGTGTTCCATCAAAATCAAAAATAACTGCTTTAATAGTTTTAGACATTGTCATCATTCCTTTTTGGTGATCTATAAAACTAACAACTCTCTAGTACTTCTGTTCAGAATACTATTTTAATTTATCTTAAAAATATCCAATGCTGCTACCAAGCTTCTCCATTCTTCCAATTCTGGTGTCCCTGGTTTGCGCTTACCAAAAAACTGTACTATTTGTTGACCATCTTTACCAAACACTTCTAAGGCAGTCACTTGACCATCTGTTGTATTTTTATTGACTACCCATGTTTCTGCCACTCCACTAAGATCCAAATGCAGGTTAAACAAAGGATCCATAATATTAAACCAAGTCCCCATAGTTAAAGTCTTTTTGATCTCTCCTGTATGAATTTGGATACAGCCTGCACTCCTCACAAACACCATAATAGGTACTTCTACTTCAGCCGCCTTTTCTAATAATTGAACAATAGCCTTCTCTCCATCAACTTGATAAGCATAGCCTTCTGGTGCTAGACGCAAAGCTTGTGTTCGAGCCAACTTATATTTGCGCAACATTCCAAAAAAATGGTGCGTATCCTTCATATCTATCCATTCCTGTTCAAAGGCTGCTTTATCAATTTCGACATCCTTAGCATAAGTAGGAATAGTCTTAGGTTCTTTGCTAGGCGTTTCTCCTTTTTCTTGATTTTCCGTTGTATATTGTTTCACCAATTTATGGTAAACTTCTTCTACTGAATTTGGTGTTAAATAGATCTTGTGAACAGCCTCTCCATAAGCATTAAAAAACTGAAAACCATACAATGTTTTACCTCTAACTTCCATTTCTACAGCAAAAGCATACTTCCATTCATTCATAAACAAACGTAAATCAATATCAGGATTGACTGCCAAGCCCATATTGTGTCCTCCTTTCATAAAAGAAACATTATCATAAACACCTTTGCGCTCATGTACTGCATATTCATTTCGGGTCAAGGCCATAACCTGCCCTAATAGATGTATATCTTTTAGTAATTCTTTAAAATTAGTATTCAATCGAGTAACATGCTCCCCAATATAACAAGCCAACAACTGCATTTCACTTACGTTCAAGTCTATAGCTGCATTACGAATACGGCTTTTAGGATTATCTATTTTATACTGTTCATATTTTTCTTTCAGAGAAAATAATTCAGTTTTCATAAGGCTATATTATTTTGATAAGTGATAACTTAAAGTGCATAATAATAAAAAGGTTTCTTAGTTAAAACTTTTACATTGAAGTTGTTTAACCAAAAACAAACTAAGTTTTGTACTTTGGTGCATGGACTGTAACATTATTCAATAATGTAGCTATAATCTTAGATGCTGCTATTTAGAGTTTAATAACAACTCATGAATGTCTACCCTAACTAGGGTAACTCTATAAATTCGCTTATGCAAATTTTATTACTTGACAATTACGACTCTTTTACCTACAACTTATACGACTACCTCAGTCAGTGTGGAGCATCTTGTCGAGTTGTTCGGAATGACCAAATGACTCTAAATGAGCTAGCTGTATGCCATTTTGACGGTATAGTTTTGTCGCCAGGCCCCAAACGCCCTAAAGATGCAGGCATACTGATGCAGGTAATAGAAAAATATCATCAACAATTACCCATTTTAGGTGTTTGTTTAGGACACCAAGCCATTGGAGAGTTTTTTGGTGCAAAACTTGTACATGCTACTGTACCTAGGCACGGAAAAACATCGATGATCACACATCAACAAACTGGGATTTTTGCTCAATTGCCCAATCCTATGCAAGTTATGCGGTATCATTCATTGGTTTTGGAAGAGTTGCCCAATTATTTAGTAGGGGTTGCACATAGTCAAGAGCAAGAATTGATGGCTATACAACATCAAAAATATCCATTGACAGGTATCCAGTTTCATCCAGAATCGATACTAACACCTAATGGGTTAGCACTATTAAATAATTGGCTAAAACTAGCTTCAAAATTCCACCTAGTAGATTAAAATTAAGTTAAAGCCTACTTTTGTGACGTATCTAGACAACTTTTTTCATCTTAGAATACGTTACTTATAGTAAGCATACCGCTTAGAAATAATAAGTTGAGTTCTTAATACTCAGTGCCAAAAACACAATGCCTATGTTTGCAGCGTCATTAATATCATACTCAGTGCCTCCTCTCAAAAAAAATGATAGTGGAGAAAAAGCACTCAATTGGATGAACGATTTTCATGTTCGTCATTTACCAATTGTAGAAGATGGAAGACTTTTAGGAATTTTGTCAGAAGACGAAGTTCTCAATTTTATAGATCCTTCTCTAACCATCATGGAATCTCAACCAGAACTCATACACAAAGCTGTAACAGATACTCAGCATTTGTATGATGTAATGAAATTGATTGTAGATGCTAATCTAACTGTGATTCCAGTACTCAACAAGGAACATCATTATGTTGGTCTGATCACTCTAGAAAGCCTTATAAAACATTTGGCTAATACTGGTTCAGTCACCTATCCTGGAGGGATTCTAATATTAGAAATGGCTCCACAAGATTATTCTTTGGCAGAAATTTCGAGAATAGCAGAGTCTGAAGGTGCTCAAATATTGAGTAGTTTCATCTCCTCTCCTTTTGATCGTCAAGACTTGATGGAACTAACACTCAAGCTTAACAAAAAGGATTTGAAACACGTTGTAGCAACCTTAGAACGCTTTGGTTACATCATCAAATCTTCTTTCTATGAATCAGATTACTTAGATTCTATGCGCAATCGTTATGATGCCTTAATGCACTTCTTAAAAGTATAAGAGACCAGACAATCATCAACGTTAATAGATATAAAGTCTAGCCTTTTTAACACAAGGCTAGACTTCTTTATATGAACTATTTTGCGGATAAACTGGCTATCTTTCCTCTTTTTGATTAAATTTGTGACTATTAGTTATTCTTAAATAGCTAATACAACCTTAACATGACATCCTAACAAACAAACTATAGTGAGTAAACAAACTGTAATATTTATTCTTCTATTGATCGCTCTAGTCTTGAGTGCTCCTTTATGGTACAACTCATCAGAAGAAGATCCTTTAAAACCAAAACAAACTGGAAAAACACACGAAACTGTTTTTTTGACCACTCCTAAAGGTGATGAAAAAGCTACTTATGTATCTAACAGCCATCCCCAAAATGTTATTTTTATGATTGGAGATGGTATGGGATTATCTCAAATCACAGCAGGAAGTATAGCTAAACAAGATGGACTTGCTCTCGAAAAATTTAGACATATCGGACTTATCAAAACCTATTCTACCAAACTCATAACAGATAGTGCTGCTGGAGCTACAGCCATGGCTACAGGCTCCAAAACTTACAATGGTGCTATTTCTATGAATGTCAAACAACAAAACTTAAAAACTATATTAGAATATGCCGAAGAAGACGGTTGGGTGTCTGGTGTAGTAACGACTGCAACTGTTACACATGCTACACCTGCATGTTTTTATGGACATCAACCAGAAAGACGCAAAGTCAACCGAAAGTTAGCTGCTCAGTTTATAGCACAAGATATAGAAGTGCTTATGGGAGGTGGATGGACTTATTTTAAAGATGGTCCTGATGGTCGAGATTTGATAGAAGAAGCGCAAGAAAAAGAGTATTTTGTCACTAATAATATAGAACAAGTTGGTGATTACCGTCCTGATAAAATGTTGTGTTTAATTTCGCCACAACTACCTCCTAAAGTAAAAGAACGTGGTAACTTTTTGCCTTTAGCAACTAAGAAATCTATTGAAATTTTGGATCATCCAAAGGCTGGTTTTTTCTTAATGGTAGAAGGTGCTCAAATAGATTGGAGAGGCCACGAAAATAAATCTAGTCTTCTGATAGAAGAAATGTTAGATTTTGACAAAGCTATAGCTGAAGCCTTAGCTTTTGCCGAAAAAGATGGTAATACTTTAGTAATAGTAACTGCTGATCATGAAACTGGAGGTTATAGTATAAATGGAGGAAATAAAAAAACTGGAGAAGTCAAAGGTAAATTTACGTCTGATTATCATACTGCTACTATGGTTCCTGTATTTGCATATGGACCGGGAGCAGAGTCATTTACAGGTGTTTACGACAATACCGAAATATTTTTCAAATTAAAACACCTTATGCAAGTAGACAAAAAAAATATTCAATAGCTATTGAATATTCAAAACAATACTCCTCTATTCATAAAAAAAAGTGTTGTTTTAAAGCTTCTTGCTGAAATATTCGTACTTTTGCGCTATTGTACCTACGTATAACTTATAGTAATGAATTTATCTGATTTTATAGAACTTACATTGTTACGCCCAGACACAACTTCAGAACAAGTTGAACAATTGTGTCAAGTAGCTATAGACAACCAATTTAAGGCTGTCTGTATACCTCCATTTTATGTCCCTCATGCTAATAAATTTTTAGATGACACCAAAATTAGGATTGCTACTGTTGTTGGTTTTCCAATGGGCTATTCTACTATACCAGCAAAAGTAGAAGAAACTAAGCGTGCTATTGATGATGGAGTTCATGAATTAGATATGGTAGCTAATCTTTGTGCCATCAAAGATGGTGCATGGAGTCATGTTCATAACGACATTGATAGTGTAGTCCGCGCTGCTCACCTTAGAGGTAAGACATTCAAAGTTATATTAGAAACAGGTCTATTGTCTGCCGACGAGATCAAAAGAATGTGTGAGCTTTGTACCAACTTAGGGGTAGATATTGTACAAACCTCTACCGGGATTAGTACTCCTGAAACTTCTATAGAAATAGTAGAGTTCTTGAAGCAAAATATTGGCAAGGAAGTAAGAATAAAAGCATTTGGCAATATCCAATCTCAAAAACTTGCTTCACAATTGATCACAGCAGGTGCATCTCGTATAGGTACTCCCTCAGGCCTAAAAATTATTAGTGCAGAAAGTAACCCATCTTAAATTATGCAAGTCATCAAAATATTATTGTTGTGTTGTTGCCCTCTGCTTGGGTTTAGCCAACTAAGCGACATCGGAAAAGTTCATATCTCAGAAGATGCAGGTATCCGATCTATGCTTGACCACCGAAAATCTTTAAATTTTCAAAAAGACAGAGTCATCAAAGCTTGGAGTGTTCAAATATTAGTGACACGTGACAAATATTTGGTCAATCAGAAAAAGGAAGAAGTAAAAAAGAGTTTTCGTGGTCTCAATATTGACTGGTCTTATGAGGAGCCTTACTACAGATTAAATGTTGGTGCTTTTTATACTAAAATAGAAGCTGCAGGGTTGCTTTATAAGCTATTGAAAAACTATCCAGGTGCTTATATTTTCAAAAACAACCAGGTAAAACCTGCTGACTTTTAACCTAATTTTCATCACTCCCCCTCACCAACAACATCGGATTAGCTATATACCATTGCTCTCGCTCTTTGGTATACCCAAATGTAGTATGTGGCAAAAACTGTTTTAAAGCCCTTTCTATATCCGGAATTTCAGTATCATAAGCCCTCATTTGCAATTCTTCTCCATCATGCATTCGAAAGGATAAGGTATGCTGATTCCAAAACTGAACGCCCAAGGGGCTAAAATCTATTTTTATAGTATAAACCCATACAATCGACCTATTGTTGTTATGCAATTTATCCATAATGGGGTTAGTATTCAAATCCCATTCTTTCCATATACTTCTGCCAAATAAAAAAGCTACTGAAAAAGCCATTCCTGACAAAACTAGGAACAACCATTCAGCTCTACTTTTTGCAAATAATGCTGCCATCAATAAACCTATTGCCAACAAACAATTAATCAGCAATACCAACAATTTCATCTTGCGCTCACGCCTCAACGCTTCCTTGAGCACAAGCATTCCTGCTATAATTTCATCAGACATACATCTATAAACAAATTAATGAAAAACTATGAATTTTGTAAAAAAACCGCTATATTTGTAAACAAATTAAATATGGAAATCCTTCTGATTTTAAACCCTATAGAAGTTTCCACCTAAAATACTAAACCCTACTATATTCAAATAGTTATGGAAGAACAAAAAAAAGTTAAATATACCGAAGATAATATTCGTTCCTTAGATTGGAAAGAACATATTCGAATGCGCCCAGGTATGTATATCGGAAAATTAGGAAATGGTACGTCTCCTGATGATGGTATTTATATCTTATTCAAAGAAGTATTTGACAACTCTATTGATGAGTTCATGATGGGGGCAGGTAAACAGATAGAGGTAAGACTCTATGAAGAGGGGAAAATGAGTATTAGAGATTATGGTCGTGGTATTCCTTTAGGAAAAGTAGTTGACTGTGTTTCCAAAATCAATACAGGTGGTAAATATGACTCTGATGCCTTTCAAAAAACAGTAGGATTAAACGGAGTAGGTACTAAAGCTGTAAACGCACTATCCACCTATTTCAAAGTAACTGCTTTTAGAGAAGGTAAATGCAAAACTGCTGAGTTTGAGCAAGGGAATGTAATAAAAGAACATTCTATCCAAAAAACAGAGGAACAGAATGGTACTTATGTAGAGTTCTTTCCAGACAGTTCTATATTCAAAAACTATAAATTCAATGCTGAATTTATAGTAGAGCGAATATGGAATTATGCCTACCTAAATACTGGTCTTAAAATCAGATTTAATGGTACTACATTCTACTCTAAACGAGGTTTACTAGACTTGCTAGAAAAACGGGTAGACATGGAACGCCTCCGCTACCCTATCATACACCTAAAAGGAGATGATATAGAAGTAGCTATCACCCATGGTAACCATTATGGAGAGCAATATGTAAGTTTTGTTAATGGTCAAAATACGACTCAAGGTGGTACACACCTCAATGCTTTTAAGCAAACATTAGTTAAGACTATCCGAGATTTTTATGGTAAGAGCTATGATGCATCAGATATTCGTGCAGCTATCTCTGCTGCAGTAAGTGTTCGTGTGTTGGAACCTGTATTTGAATCGCAAACAAAAACAAAATTGGGTTCTACTCATGTTGCTCCTGGCGGAAAAAGTATGAATGCATTTGTAGGAGACTTTCTCAAGCAATATTTAGACAACTTCCTCCACAAAAACCCAGATACAGCAACAGCCATTCAAAAACGAATTATACAGTCTGAGCGAGAACGTAAGGAGATTGCAGGTATCAAAAAACTAGCAAATACTCGTGCAAAAAAGGCTAATCTGCACAACAAAAAGCTACGTGATTGCCGTGTGCATTTCAATACTAAAAAGAAAAATGCTGACGACTCTATGATCTTTATCACAGAGGGAGATTCAGCAAGTGGTTCTATCACTAAGGCTAGAGATGTACAAACTCAAGCTGTTTTTAGTTTGAGGGGTAAACCGCTTAATTGTTTTAATCTTACTAAAAAAGTGGTGTACGAAAACGAAGAGTTCAATCTACTTCAGCATGCACTCAATATAGAAGATGGTTTGGATGACTTACGTTACAATAAAGTAATTGTAGCAACAGATGCCGATGTAGATGGAATGCATATTCGCTTGTTGTTGTTGACTTTTTTCTTGCAATTTTTCCCAGAATTAGTCATGAATGGTCATCTATTTATTTTAGAAACACCACTATTTAGAGTACGCAATAAGAAAAAGACATTCTATTGCTATACAGATGAAGAGAAGTTAGAGGCTATAAAAAAGGTAGGTGAGCGACAAGCTGAGGTTACTCGATTTAAGGGGCTTGGTGAGATTTCGCCAGATGAATTTTCTCAATTTATTGGAGAAGACATTCATTTGCAAGCAGTACGAGTAGGTGACAACACCAATATAGCAGATATATTATCTTATTATATGGGCAAAAATTCATCTGATCGTCAAAAATTTATCATTGAAAACCTTCGTGTAGTAAAAGACAATATAGAAGAAGAGGCTACTACCCAATCTACTAAACTTAAAACGGTTGAAACT
The DNA here is from genome assembly GCA_024222455.1 of Aureispira sp. Taxonomy (GTDB): domain Bacteria; phylum Bacteroidota; class Bacteroidia; order Chitinophagales; family Saprospiraceae; genus JAAEPD01. Next base: position 1,126 of record JAAEPD010000077.1, on the reverse strand, counting down.
TCAACTGCTAGTTAGCAACTACTATAGTTTAATATAATTCACCCTTTAGTTCATGAGAGCTAAAGGGTGTTCTTTTTTAGTAGTGTTTTCCAATCTATAGCAATCCAAGCTTCCTCTAAATTTCGTGCTACTTCATTAAGCCTTAGAATAATTAATTGTTGATCACTTGCCAAGATTAATTCTTGACCATCCAAACTAAAGTTAGCACAAAGCGCCAGCCCTTTTATCTCTAAAATTGGAGTCATATTTTTTAATAAAAACTGTCCATCAAATAACCAAAAATGCTCTGAAGTTTTTGCAACTGCACTAGATTGAGCATACATAGAATATGGTAATTTTTCCATTAAGCTCCCCTCCAAAAATATGCTAGGAAGATTGTCAACATCATCATAATTAGAAAAATTCTCACTCTCCAACACACAGTTTCCTGTTTCTAAATCATACACTCCTCCAATTGCTTCCTTTGTTTCTACCCAACAATATCGTTGATCTAAGCTATTGGCCAACCGCACAGGATAATCAGGTATTTCCTCCAATTGCAAGCAAGACTTAGCCTTATAATCCACTAAATAAGTATCTTCAGACAAACCTTCCTTTCCAAATCTATAAGCAAAAGCTGTGTTACACTCAAAACTCCATTCCTTCAATTGCCTATGATAATGTAAAAACTTATTTGATCCTAAAACAGCATTATCGTTAGATAAATAATATAGTATATGGGCAGGACTAACCCCTATAATTTTAGCATTAGGGACTTCCCATTGAGTAGTCAACTCTAACGTTTTCCAGTTGATACAATAATTTTGTTCGCTAAACTGCAACAACACCTCATTCTTCCCTACAGGAAGTGCATCACACAAGCCATCCCATGCTCTAGGCTTGGGCTCATCTGTCCAGTCATATATGTATCTAGGTTGATGCTTATTTCTTATAGTTTCTAGTTTAATATTTCCCGATATAGACTCCTTAAAAGAAGCCTCCAAAAGGGTGTATTTCAAAGTTTCGGATTTAAGCCGCAGGCGACCAAATTTTTTCCATGACTAAATCCCACCGATTGCTTTTAAAAGCAACCCTCAAATTGAGCATATTTTTAGCACCCTGATCAGACCAACGTTGACCTGATTTT
>JAAEPD010000076.1 GCA_024222455.1 Aureispira sp. | reverse complement strand
GCTATGGGAGCTGCTTTTTTAGCAGGATTGGCCGTTGGATATTGGGAAAGTCAGGAAGAAATACAAGACATATGGCAAATAGATTCGTCATTTACTCCCTCTATTTCAAGAGAGTCAATTAATCAACAAATTAAAGGTTGGTATAGAGCAGTAGATGCCCTAGAATACTGGTCAAAAAATTAATAATTAATAAAATATTATGACACCATTTATTGCAGAAATTATTGGAACTACTTTACTTATAATATTAGGTGGAGGAGTTGTTGCCAATGTAGAATTGAATAAAACTATTGGTAATAATAGTGGATGGATTGTAGTTACCACAGGTTGGGCACTGGCTGTATATGTGGCAGTGGTTGTAACCGGACCCTTCAGTGGCGCACATATTAATCCTGCAGTTAGTATCGGTTTAGCTGTTGCAGGAGAATTTGCTTGGGAAATGGTTCCTTCGTATGTTTTAGCTCAAATGATTGGTGCCATGCTTGGGGCCACTATCGTTTGGCTGGTGTATAAAAATCATTTTGATGCAACTAAAGATGGAGATACTAAGAAAGCTGTCTTTTGTACAGCACCTGCTATACGGCATAGGTTTTTTAATTTAGTGGGAGAAATTGTAGGAACTTTTGTATTGGTATTTACCATTCTAAATTTTACAGATGCAGCTCTAGCAGATTCAAACCAACTAGTTGGCCTTGGATCATTAGGAGCACTTCCCGTTGCTTTTTTAGTTTGGTCTATTGGTTTGTCTTTAGGAGGTACAACAGGCTATGCTATTAATCCAGCAAGAGACTTGGGACCAAGAATTATGCACGCCATATTACCCATAAAAGAGAAGGCATCTAATGATTGGAGCTATTCTTGGATTCCAATTATTGGGCCAATTACCGGAGCGTCATTAGCTGCTTTGTTAGCTTTATTCTTATCTTAAAAGCTAAATTTATAGTACAATTAAAACTACTTTTGTTTCATTAAAAACACAATAATTTATGCAGCATATAGCCTCACCGTTTACATTGCCAAATGGTTCAATTTTAAAAAATAGAATTGCCAAATCAGCCATGAGTGAAAACTTTGGAACAAAGTATCATGCGCCAACCCCAGGTTTAATCCATGCATACAAAGTATGGGCAGAAGGCAATCCAGGATTGTTGATTACCGGAAATGTTATGGTAGATTCAAAAGCACTAGGTGAAGCTAGAAATGTTGTGGTAGAAGACTATAAGCATTTTAAAGAACTAAAGGCTTGGGCTAAGTCTGTTGAAGGAACAGGAGTTCATATTTGGCCTCAAATCAATCATCCAGGACGGCAAGCATTTGCCTCTATCAATAGAGAGGTAGTAGCTCCATCTGCCATTCCACTTAAAATGGGAGGTGCTTCAAAAATGTTTACCAAACCCAAGGCATTAACTGAAGAAGAAATTTGGAAAATTATCAAACGTTTTGGAACAACTGCTAGAATATGTAAAGAAGCCGGATTTACAGGTTGTCAAATTCATGGAGCCCACGGATATTTAGTGAGTCAGTTTTTATCTCCTAACAGCAATGTTAGAACAGATCAATGGGGTGGTGCATTAGAAAATAGAGCTCGATTTGTACTAGAGATTTATCGAGAAATTAGACGTCAAGTAGGGGCAGATTATCCCGTTGGAATAAAAATTAATTCTGCAGATTTTCAACGAGGTGGTTTTACAGAAGAAGAATCTATGGAAGTTATTCAGCTCCTAGGAAATGAAGGAATTGATTTAATTGAAATATCTGGAGGAACCTACGAAAGACCAGCAATGATAAAAGGAAATCGTAAAAAAAGTACTGAAGAGCGTGAAGTGTATTTTTTAGAATATATTGAAAAAGCAAGAAAACTAACCCAAACACCCTTGTTGTTAACAGGAGGTTTTAGATCGGTATCAGTTATGGAAGGTGCTCTAGCCAGCGGTAAGTTAGATGTTGTTGGTTTGGCTAGGCCTTTTTGTTTATATCCAGCACTAGCCAATCAAATTTTTGATGGCTCAGTTGAAAAATTTGAAGCACCCATTCCTCGAATAGGAATTCCGTTACTAGACAAGTTAGGTGGTGTAGAACTCCCTTGGTATGAACTTCAAATACAGCGAATAGGAAAAGGTAAAAAACCTAAAAAGAATCTTCCAGGTATATTTGCATTTTGGTTTACTATGAAAAGTTTATTTTTAAAATCTTTTTGGAAAAATTAATCTTATTCCCATTTAGTTACT
>JAAEPD010000075.1 GCA_024222455.1 Aureispira sp. | reverse complement strand
GGGTGGATGCTTTTCGGTCTATGTTGATTCGATTTGAAACTTCTGCTCAAAATTGGATTCAAGCTCACTATTTAGTCTTTGCTATGATTTTTCTTAAAAAATATTTCAACTTAACATTTAGTTTTTAAATCACTTCAATATAAAAATGGCAAAGAACTTTATCTAGGTTTGGAAAAATATTTCCAAAAGTATAATTTTGAACGTAGGCATGCTGGCATTCAACAAGATTTACCAAGCAACCGATATTTTTCTTCCAAAAACACCCCTTCTTTGCATGAGGGCGATTTGGAAGAAAAATATCTAAATGAAATTAATTATGAATCCGCTTAATTTGGTCCTAACTTTGGGGTACACCGTAATACAAGATTATTTGATTATTCTCATAGACCTTTTTGTAGTTATTGGCCTTTAGAATTTGCTCTTCTTGGGCGGTTGGTATATAGACTGCCGAATCCTTCTCCCAGATAACAGCATCAAAAGCTCTACTCCCAAAATCTAGATAATCCTTACTCTTAGAAAACGGCATATAAACTTTTAGTGATTCTCCCTTAGTTAGATAATAAAACTGTAATAGAGGTTTATTATATCTCGAAAAACTATAGACCTCATCTGCTTCTAGTTTTTGGAGTTGTTTAGCTATTTTTTTAGCCTCTAGATCTATCTCTCCTGACCAGTTTATGAAATAATGTTGCCATGCACTATAAGTTGTACAAATGGATAAAACTAGCATTGCTGTAATAAGCTTCGGTCCTGTCCATTTAATATAAGGTTCTAGTAAATAAAGCACCAAGGTTAAAGCTATTGCTATATAAATAATAACAAAACACCATGCTCTATAAGGGGTTTCATTTCCTAAAAAGGAATATAAAAGGGTTGGCATTAAAATGTACCCTAAACTAAGTAAAGTTAGGTGTCGAATATGCTGTTTTTTCCAGAATCGAACAAGCACAATTATTAACAAGATAACCAATAATAAAACTATCCAATATAGATAAACACCTTGTCCCCACCACCACCAATCGGCTACTCGATTGATGTAAAGCCAAAAAACAGAAAAATCATTAATGGGGCTAGTACTAGCAGCATTGGTCAAAAAAGAAAGTCCATTGGTAGCCAATAACGGAGCATGTAAGACTATTAATATAACAGCTATAAAAACATTAGCTTTGAACCACTGACTTACAGCTGCCCATTTTGAACTGCTTATATAGCTTATTAAAATAAACGGATTGAGTAATATAAAATGGAAGAGATAGACAGGGTTACTGTAGACACCAAGACAGTTGGTTAGGATATAGACAATCCAAAAATTATTGATCTGGGGTGTTTTTAATACTTTCAGACCAGCCCACAATGCTCCTAGTGCAAAAAACATCATCCAAATATAACCTCTAGCATAGAGCATATAGGTATTGACTGGTGGCGAAAAAGCAAAATAGGCTAAGACAACTAAAGCTATTCGATAGTTAAATTTACTTTGGATAAATAGATAAAACAATGTACTCAAAAGAAGTCCTCCTATATAACTAGGGAGCCGCATTGTGTATTTAGCACCTATGGGCAGCCAATCTATAATACTAGCTAATAAGGTGTAAAAAATATGGTTGTTGTTAGGGCTGCCTATACTTACCAAAATACCTTTAGATACAAAATGGTTGTATGTCCAAACTTCATCATACTGAAGTTCATAGCTATATATATTGAATAATCCTTGTATTGCTAGAATACCTAAAAGACTGTAGAATAACGTTTTTTCTAATTTAGATTCTTCTCCAATTGCTCTAAACTGCTGCTGTAGGCTCTGCTTCCCCCATTTGGTAAATTGACATAAAGAAGTGGCCCAATCATCTATTTTTTTGTATAAAATAAAGGCATAGGCTACTAAAAAGCCCCATCCACCCAAAAGCAAAGATCGAGATAGGGAGAAACGTTCTATAGGGAAAACTTGTTTTTGGAAGTAATTTTTCCAATCTACCTTTTGTACATATTCGAGTATAAGGTCAGTGAATGAGGCATAATCGTTTGCATAAAATAACCAAGTAGCAGCTAGCAATCCAAGGGCTAAACTAGCCCATGTACCCAAAAAAATGAGCTTGCCCCAAAGGCAGTTGGTTGGTGCAGATGATTTCAAATGGAGGTAGTTATTTTTTTGCCAAATCCTTAATTAGAATCTTGAGTTGATCCATTTCTTGTTTGAGGTCTATAGAATCTTTAGCATCTGGCAAGTCTGTAAACTTCTCATCTGTAACAATCAATTCTACATTTTTCAATCGCTTTTCTAATGAAGTTTGTTTGCCTATAATCTCTTGCAACTGATCTTGTAGTTTTTGGTCTTTGGCTTCTTGTGCTTTTATCAAAACATCTTTAGCCCCATCTGTCTGGCGCACCAAAGTCAAGAATACCAACAACAACCCCAAAGCTGCCAAAGCAATAACAATATGCATGTTTTTATATTTAATAGTCTGTGTATTTTTAGAAAAGCTTCACGGACTATAGTTTATAATTTTTTATTTAACTTTATTTTCTCCTTTTGCTTGTCCAACTCTATTTTCTGACGTTCCTCTTCTGGCTGAGAAAGTAAGTATTCTATTCGTTTTAAACGATCTTTCAAATCCTCATTTTCCGCCATAATGTATTGCAGTTTTTGCTCTACATCCTTACTCTTTGCACTAGGGAAACCTCCTTGAAAGCCCCTACTACTACCATAATTATATCTAAGATACAACCTAAATCCTACTAAAATAGTAAGGCAAATAATAAATATGATAAGAGCTGGCAACATAATTAATAGGATTTACTATGATTATCAGCTTTAATTTTTTCCTCTTGGTATTCCATATTAATAGGCTGGCGTTTGCTATCCTTCTCTTGAGAAAGCAAATACTCTACATTTTTCAAGCGGTCTTGCATTTCTTCATTTTCGGCCATTAGGTAGCCTACTTGCTGACGTAAGGTTTTTACATCTTGATCATCTTTTCCTTGTTCAATTTTTAATCGTTGAAGTTTTAGGTAAAAGCTACCTAAAATAGCCGATAAAGGGATTGAGAATACCATAATTATCGCAATAATTTCTTCCATTATTATCTATTTTAATATTTAAGTATAAAAACAAATCTGTCCCTTACCTATTTATATTCTTTAATTTTTTCTGTTTCCTTTATCGGTATACGTGCCTTATTATCGCTTTCTGTAGACATTAAGTACTCCAAGTTTCTCACTCGTTCCTGCAAATCTTCGTTCTCGCTCATTACATAGCCTAATTGCTTTTTCACCTCTTGGAATTCTTTGTTATTTCCTCCACCTCCTTTTTCTAGTTTTAAGGTTTGCATTTTCAAAACTGTTTTCGAAATAATAGCGACTATAGCTATCGAACAGCCCATGACTATTCCGAGTATTGGTATTAATATTTCCATATTGGTTGAGTGATTGTTTTACATGAAGATTTTGAATATATCTAAAGTTACCAAGAAAAAAACAGTAATTCAACAGCATAAGGTTCCAAAAAAGAAACAACCTGTCTAACAATTCAGACAGGTTGCATATATTTTTCGACCAACTAGAGGTTCTCTACATTCGTTTCAATAACAATTTTCCAATTTCAGGGTCAGCCATAATCATCTTTAAGTGAGGATTAGACGAACCAACTAAGTCTTGAGCCATTGATAAACGGATATCATTAGGAATGAAATCTATTTTGATAAACTCTTTGATATTGGTCAACTGTTCTTTAGACGGTTTGATATTGTTGATAGTCAAATAATTGACTACACGAGTACACAAAGTAGCTAAAATATCTACACGCAAAGTACCTTTCATGACAATAGCTTTCAATGCTTCTAAGACATTGGTCTTAAAGTTCTTAGCATTTACTATTTCTTCTGGTGTAATCAGTTTAGATAAGTTATTATTGATAAAGGACATAAACGAAGCTACTGTACTAGAATCTAAACAAGAATCTGCCAATAACTGTACTAATCCTAAATTTTTATCTAACTCCTTGATACCTGTTATAGACTCAAAAAACTGAACTAAGGTACGAGGTGTTGTACGCTCTCCTGTTACCATCTCAGGGTATGTCAAAACGAAGTTGATACCACGCTCATCTACACCATTGGTTTCTGCCCATTTTGCCCATTCTTTCACCTCAAATTCCATAGTAATATGCATCATACGAGTTACCATCGCATCATCCATAGGGGTTACAGAATAGTCTCCACCATCAGGATTGGCTGTCAATATAATTTGCCAGCCTGGAGGTAGTTTCCAACTTACCAACTCAAAGTTTTGTAAAAGCTGCATGATACCACGCAAGATACGATCATCTGCACGGTTGGCATCATCTATAAGGAGAATACCAGGGCCTTCTTCGGTAGGTACCCAATCTGGCGCTACAAACTTGGTAGAACCTTCTTCGATACTAGGCATACCGATCAAATCACCCATCTCCTCAAACTGAGCAGGTGCAATGTATGCAAATTTATACCCTTTCTCTTCTGCTATAGTTTCTACCAGTTGTGTTTTTCCGATACCGTGTTTTCCCCATACACAAACAGAGGTTTTTTTACGCCCTGCTTCTTCTGCACGTTCGTTGGTACCAATTACATGTTCCATAAAAGAACGCACCTCGTTGGCAGTAGTTTTAGTACCGTAAAATATATAATTATGCTTAGGTTTATTTTTTTGGTTTGTCATGATTTGTACTTAAAATATTTAGTGGATTTTTATGAGTTTGCTAAGTTAGTAATAGTCCTTACATTTTACAATTTTTACTCATAATTATAAAATGCATATCATTTCAAATATAGCTTTTTTACTTGCACATATACTTAACATTATTTTAGGTAGATCGTTCCCTATTTTGTAGGTTTATTTTTAATGATTATCCCATCAAAAAGCCATGCAACAAAAATTGTTATTTCTATCAAAAAGATATGCCATCCTAACCAACTCACTATGAAGTTTTTTTTGATAGACTGCTTGTTGTTCAATGATAATTCTATGATATACTCAATGGTAAAAAGTTTATACAATACATAGACTATAAAAACAAGAAACACTAGTATTGGCCAAGCCATTCTTACAGTTTTCAATGCTTCTAGATTATACTCACTAGAAGTCAATGCATTTTGTTTTTTATTGGTAAACTGAATGTGTTGCCAAGATGCAAAAAAAAGTATTAAACAAGGCATCAGTATTGAAACTAATACAATGATAGATCCTAAAATTTCATTATGCAAATTTCCTTTTAACAGCTCCTCAAACTCTTGGTTAGTATAGCTATCTAACATCAAGTAAAATATAGCCAAAAATAAAACCCAAGCTATAATTCTTATCAAAAACTCTTTTTTAAATCTTAAGGAAGGGTATATATTCATTACAATTTTGATTAATTGGACCTTTTTAGGATTTAATATAAGAGTATGTCTAAAAACTGAAATACTACCAGCTGAAGTCTGGTAGGTTAAAAATTAGGACTATAAGTCCCCTGACTATTCTAAAGAAATATTATTCGAGTTATCACTTTGCTTAGAATCGTTGTGATTCTCTATATATGCT
>JAAEPD010000074.1 GCA_024222455.1 Aureispira sp. | reverse complement strand
TTTGCGTTGATCCGCAAAATAGGAATGAACCTTCTCAATTTAGAAGACAGCAAGATGAGCAAAAATCGAAAACGCCATAAAGCTGCCCGCTCTCACAAATTTAGAGAAAAAATCCTTACTATTTAGATGCGTTTACCCTGCCAAAAAGATAAAATAATCTTCTGTTAGAACCATATTTCAAGATGGACCTTTTCAAGGTTAGAGATTTTTGTCTTAAATTAATTTGAATTTAAAGATATGGACTCTATTCTCACCTAAAAGGAAAGTATAAATAATGTTTGGGATTGTAAATTTTGAAACGTTTTTGATTGCAAGTTTAATCCTAAATCTAACACCAGGAGTAGATACTATGTATATTCTTGCTCGAAGTATTTCGCAAGGCAAAAAAGCAGGTGTTTTATCTGCTTTGGGTATTTCTACAGGAGCACTATTTCATTGCTTATTTGCTGTTTTGGGGTTGTCGATGTTATTGGATAACTCTGCAATTGCTTTTGAAGTGATAAAGTATTTAGGGGCAGCTTATCTAATTTATTTAGGCATCAAATCTTTAGTCTCAACATCTAGTGATAAATTTGAATTGGAGCAAAACAATGAGCAACCTAACTATAAGAAAATTTATATTTCAGGAATATTGACCAATATCTTAAATCCTAAAGTTGGTTTATTTTTCTTAGCATTTATACCTCAGTTTGTAGATCCCTCTTGTGCAGACACAACCTTACCATTCTTAATTTTAGGAATGACTTTTTTGATGGCAGGAACCATTTGGTGTCTAATTTTGGCAATATTTGCTTCCAAGCTGGCTAATAGAATCAAGAAAAATTATAAAATAAAAATTGCTTTAGATCGATTGAGTGGAGGAATCTTCATTTTATTAGGGATAAAGCTTGCCCTCACTAAAAAATAGAAGAAGGAACCTAGAAGATGGAGTGTTTTCTCTGACCTATTTTTTTAGTTATAGCACCATTTTATGTAATTTAAGCATCTAAAAGAATATTGCTAACCAAGCAAGCACCACAACCTTCACAATAAACTTATTTGATTACTCACTCAATTACACCATTATGAAAAATTTATGGATACTACTTCTTAGTTGTTGCTGCTCTGTAGGGCTGTTTGCGCAAGAAGACCAAATGCCTGGTAAATTAAAGACAGAAAACACTGACGGAGATTTAGAACAAAAGCTATTTTATGCTATCTGGGAAAAAGATTATGATGCAGTAGTTAACGCTGTAAATAGCGGGGCTAGTCTCAAAAAACGATATACTTACGAGAAATACTCAGGAGAATGTAAAACATGGTCTGTCATGCATGCTGCGGCAGCCGTTGGAGATATCAAGATATTTAAATACCTACACCAACAAGGTGGAAATATTAATGATAAGCTACCTAATGGTGAAGATGGAAAAGAAATTCATCAAGGGTTATTTACTCCATTGCATCTAGCGGCAGGTTATCATAGTATAGAAGTCCTTGAATACCTTCTAGAGAAAGGTGTAGATGCAGATGTGAAAGCGAATTGGAACCGAACACCTCTAGTCCACGCTATCCGAAGCCATGATTATGACAACCTAGATGTAGTGAAAATATTGGTGAAAAACGGAGCAGATATTAATGTTAGACATGCTCATCAGGCTACCCCTTTGTTTGATGCTTGTACTTGGGGCAAATATGAAATGGCAGAATTCCTTTTGGAAAAAGGAGCAGATCCTAATGCAATGAGTCGTACCTGTTCTCCATATTCTTCTTATAAAGTGCCTCCAATGTTTTGTGCCATTTGGTGGAAAAAAAATGAGTTGTTACCACTTTTGTATGATCATGGGGCTAATCTCAATCCAGATATAGAAAACTCTATGTTGCACCAAGCTGCAGATTGTGGCAATCTTTATGCAGCTGCTTTTTTGATAAAGCGTAGAGCCAAAAGAGATGTTGTGAATAATGAAGGCAAAACAGCATTGGATGTAGCAAAAGAAAAAGGCAATGCCTCAATGATTTACTTGCTCAAAAATGGAAAGTTGAGCGAAAAGGATGCTAAAATCCAGAAATTAATGGCTTCAGATGCCTTCAAACACTTTAAGCCAGCAGGAAGAAAAGCACCTGAGCTTAAGTTAAGTGATATTAATGGAAATCCTGTTTCTATAGATGATTATAAAGGTAAGGTTGTTATCCTAAATATTTGGGCAACTTGGTGTCCTCCATGTTTGAGAGAAATGCCACATTTCAAAACTCTTAAAGAAAAAGTGGGCAGAGATGTAGTAATACTAGCTTCGTCTATAGATAGAGAACTGTCTAAGGTTAAGGATTTTTCTAAAAACAATGACTATCCATTTACCTACCTACATGATCCAAAAGCAAGCTTACGTTCTTCTTATGGAGGAGCAGTTCCAGCTACATTTGTGATAGGGCCTGATGGTGTTATTCAATCTAGTGTAGATGGTAGTTTGGATTGGAGCAAAGATGAATATAAAGAATATATCAACCTCTTATTGGAAGACTAAGAGCTATAAGAATAGACTAATCCTAAAATTGTTCTTGAAGTTGTTTGAGAATGGCGTTCAAAATAGTCTTTGAGAATTCATTCTTAAACAAATTTAATATTGAAGTGATTTAAAAACTAAATGTTAAGTTGAAATATTTTTTAAGAAAAATCATAGCAAAGACTAAATAGTGAGCTTGAATCCAATTTTGAGCAGAAGTTTCAAATCGAATCAACATAGACCGAAAAGCATCCACCC
>JAAEPD010000073.1 GCA_024222455.1 Aureispira sp. | reverse complement strand
TTCCTAATTCTCAATTTCCCAAACACCTTCTAAGACTAAATAGATAATTATATTTTTTAATACAGATAGGATACCATCTATATCTAAAAAAATATCTGATTGCTCGTTAAAAAAGGCTATTAGAAAAACATTACAAATCAAGAATGCCAATTCTATATACAAATGAACAGAGTTGAAATTATCAATCCAAACCCAACTAGTTGATTCTTTAACCTTAGATTCTTCAAAATTATCTAAGATTTCATCATTGTGAAGCATAGGTTATACAGATTTACAAAAACAATTCTGACATAATATTATCAGCAATCAGTTTGCCCTTAGTTGTCAATACATACTCCTCCTCTTTTAGCTCCATAAAACCATTTTGACAATACTGCTCCACATTCTTTTTGAATTGGAGGGCAACCTTAACGCCCCATCTATTGGCTATATGCTCTACATTTGCCCCCCATTTAGTGCGGAGGCTGGTCATTATATATTCATTATGTTGTTCTGTTTCTGATAATTCTTCTAGTTCAAAATTGAGCTCATTATTTTTCAGTGCTTTTAAGTACAAACCATTATTGGCTATATTCCATTGACGAGAATGCCCATTGAAAGAATGTGCAGAAGGGCCTATTCCTACATAGTGAGCACTTTTCCAATAGCTACTGTTATGTTTAGCATAAAAGGAGGGCTTACAAAAATTAGAGATTTCGTATTGCTCATAACCATTTTCAGCCATTTGCTCCAAAAGCAGCTCAAACTGCTGTGCTGTGTCTTCTTCCTCTACATCCTGCACCTTACCTGTTTTCACAAAATGAGCTAAGGCTGTTTTGGGTTCTACAGTCAATGCATAGCATGAAATATGTGGTATTCCTAAATCAAAAATAGTTTGAAGATTCTTCAACCAACTCTTATGGCTTAAAGTGGGCGTTCCGTAGATTAAATCAATCGTGATATTATGAAAACCTGCTTCTTGAGCATTCACCAAACACTGTTTAGCTTCTTGAGCATTGTGTGCTCGGTTCATAAACTTCAAATCCTCTTCTACAAAAGACTGTAAACCTATACTTAGCCTGTTGACTGGTGTAGTTTTTAATTCTGCTAAATACTCCTTAGTCAAATCATCAGGGTTTGCCTCTAAGGTTACCTCCAAATCCTTTGCTAATGGATAGTGTAACTGGATTAGATCAAAAATGCTCAAAATTTCTTGAGCAGAGAGCAAAGATGGCGTTCCTCCTCCAAAATATACAGTCTCTACTTTAGCACCATTCAAATACTCCTTTCTTAATTCCAATTCCTGCTTAATTGCATTTAGCATAGCATCTTTATAACGCAAGGAGGTCGAAAAATGAAAATTGCAATAGTGACATGCTTGTTTGCAAAAAGGGATATGTAAGTAGATTCCTGCCATTGATATATGTTTAAAACTTAGTTTATACCCAAAATAACAACAATAAGCCTATCAAGGAACTTTTATTCTTAGAATGTTTTTGATTAGATTCCTAAAAAATCTAATTTTAGAGATTCATTAGTCTGTGCATCTATATAATACAGACTGTTAATTTAAGATATGGCGCATTTATTATGAGTAAAGAAAATCTAGAGACTTCCGAAAAGGAAAAATCGCTCAATTTTTTGGAGCGAATCATTGAAGAGCATAACGAATCTGGCAAATATGATGGTCGTGTACACACACGTTTCCCACCTGAGCCTAACGGTTTTTTGCACATTGGTCATGCCAAAGCTATTTGTATCAGTTTTGGGATTGCTCAAAAATATGGTGGCAAAACCAATCTTCGTTTTGATGACACCAACCCTGTAACAGAAAAGACAGACTATGTTGATGCCATCAAAAGAGATATCAAATGGTTAGGGTTTGAATGGGATAACCTATTTTTTGCTTCTGACTATTTCGAAGAGCTCTACCAATACGCTATTATCCTGATCAAAAAAGGACTTGCTTATGTAGATTTTTCTACTCCAGAGCAAATGAATATAGAAAAGAAAGCTGGTGAAGCCAATGAATACCGCAGCACCTCTCCTGAAGAAAACTTAGAGCTGTTCGAAAAAATGAAAAATGGCGAACTGGAGGAAGGAAGCTGTGTCTTGCGCCTTAAGGTAGACTTGAAATCAGACAATTGGAAAATGCGTGACCCTGCTATTTATAGAATACTAAAAGCACATCATCATCGTACAGGTGACAAATGGTGCATTTATCCTTTATATGACTGGGCTCATGGGCAATCTGATTCCATAGAGCGTATTACCCATTCTCTTTGTTCTTTAGAGTTCAAAGACAATAGAGAGTTGTATGACTGGTGTCAAATAAACTTAGGCATTTATCGCTCTGAGCAAATAGAGTTTTCGAGAATGAACGTTGATTATACCATCACGAGTAAACGAAAGCTAAAAGAGCTTATTGAAATCAATCATGTCAATGGTTGGGACGATCCTCGTATGCCTACCCTTTCGGGAATGCGTAGACGTGGTTATCCACCAGCAGCTATACGCAATTTTATAGATCGTGCAGGTGTATCTAGACGTGATCAGTTTATAGCTTTGTCTTCCTTGGAAGCTAGTGTTCGTGATAAGTTGAACAAAACAGCATCTAGAGTTATGACTGTCCTAAATCCTCTCAAGGTAGTTATTACCAACTATCCAGAAGGAAAAACAGAATCTTTTGCTATAGATAACAATCCTGAAGATGAAAACTCAGGTAATCGTCAAGTACCATTTTCTAGAGAAATTTATATCGAAAAAGAAGATTTTGGTATAGAGGTTAATAAGAAATGGAGGCGTTTAGCTCCTGAACGTAATGTTCGTCTAAAAGGTGCTTATATTATCAACTGTCATGATTTCAAGAAGGATGAAAATGGTGAAGTAGTAGAAGTCCATTGTACTTATTATGAGGATAGTCGTTCTGGTTCGGATACTAGTGGTGTAAAACCTAAAGGAACCTTGCATTGGGTATCTATTGCGGATGCTGAGCCTGTAGAAGTTCGTTTGTATGATCGTCTATTCAATGACGAAAAACCAGCAGGACGCAAGCAAAACTATAGAGATGAGAACAACAAAAAAAGATCTCGTCCTATCGATTTTAAAGAGTTTTTGAATCCAGATTCTTTAAAAACAATTACAGCTTATGCTGAACCTAGCCTAAAGGCAGCTAAAGAAGGAGAATCCTTCCAATTCATGCGTATTGGCTATTTTCATGTAGATCCTGATTCTACTCCTGGAAATCCAATTTTCAATAGAACAGCTACACTTAAGGATGGTTGGAAAGTACCTGGAAGTAAATAAAAGGTGCTTCTTATATAAGAGCAAAAGAGGTTAGTGGAATTATCCGCTAACCTCTTTTCATTTCTTTAGGGTGGGTGATTATTGGTTTATCTAAAACTCAAAATCTAACTCAATTCGTTCTTGGTCTTCTCCTATAATAATGTACTTAAATAAACTTCCATTATCTAAGGCAATATCTATCCCTCCTTTTACCTTAATCAATACTCGGTGGGCAGTATCCTCTATTAGCGTCCAATCTGAAAAATCAATTCCAAATTCAGCTAATTCTTTGTCATCAATTAATTGACGCCAAGTATCAAACTCTTTTACAATTTTGGAGTTGATTTTTTGAGCAGTCACCTTCACTCCTCCATAATCATCCTTATTTCTTTGATCACCATGATCGGCATAGGCATGTGTCCCCAAAGCCAAACACATAAAAAGTAATAAACATCTCATAACAACTATATTTGTATATTTTATAACTACTACAAAAGTAAGCTATCTAGGCTTCATCTGCAATTCAAATCTCTAAATTTTGTAGTTTTTCAAACAACTATTCTTCTATAAAAAAAGATACTACTTTTTTTGATAACCAGCAATTCTTTTATGAATAGATTACAATTTTACAAATAAACTTTCAAAAAAGCTACTATTACTATCAACTTTAACACTTTTACTTTCTAATTATTATTTCAAGAACTCGCTCAGCCTCTCTAATCCCTGACATGTAAGCTCCATGTACAGTTGCAGAAAACCCTCTCATAGTCGCCTCTCCCGCAAATAATAATCGTCCAATAGGCTTGGCTAGTTCATCATAAACATCCCCAGTGACGCCAACTGGCAAAAAGGAGTAAGATCCACCAGCATAAGGATCATTCATCCATGCAGAAAACTGAATAGCTTCAATAGGCTTTGCATTTTTGAAAATCTTCTGAAAAATCTTATTCAACTCTGATTTTAATTTTTCTTCTGGCCACTCAGCTATTTTCCGAGCAAAAGAATTACCTATTACACCTAGCAAATAAGGCTTATCAGTAAAAGTTGCCCAATTAGCAAAAATGGGAAAAGCCCCCCGTTCTTCACCTATATATCCCAAGAAGTAGCTATCAGCAGGCCAGAATACCTCCAGGAATCGAATAGCTAATTTGTTCAAGTTTCCCATCCCTAATTCTTCTATTGCCTTAGTCTTTGAAGTAGGTAATACAGGCTCAAACACTATGCTCTCCTGCTTTAAGACTCCCAAAGGAACTGTTAGGATAGCATAGTCTGCCTTAAAATAATCTTGAACTGTTTCTATTTCTACAAAATCAGAGTTATGTTCAATCTTTTTTACCACTTGTTCAAATCTAATATCTAATCCTACAACTAGTTTGTCGAGTATTTGCCGATAACCTCCCACAAAAAGAACATCATCGCCTCTAAAACCATCCTCATAATCTCCCCAAGAAGATTGCTGTTCAAACTCTATAGCACCGTCCATTTCTAGTGTAGACAGCTGCCAATACAATTCCTCTTTCTCTATTTTTGACAAACTCTCTATATCCAAAACTGCTTTAACAGCTTCCATCATAGAAATATCTTTGTCCTGCTTGTTGGCATATTTTAGTGCCTTCCGTTGTATTTTTTCGACTTTAACCAAAAGTTCACCCAAGTTTTCTCTATCAGACTCCTCTCCTCTACTGCTATATACATGCAGACTCTCCCAATCTGTTTGAGTATAATCTATATTAAATTCTTTTGCCAACTTAGCAATTGGATTCCCTTTAGGTTTATGTATCCAGCTAGCCCTCATATCTAAAGGAGTTCCCAGAGATTCATCTGTCCACATTCTGCCACCTATTCGATTTCTTGCTTCAAGTATTACAACCTCATATCCTTGATCTTTTAATGTTCGAGCAGCTGCAATTCCTGATATTCCAGCGCCAATCACTACTATTTGTGCATTTTTATTCTGCATTGCTAAAGCAGAAACAGGTTCTACCAAAGTCTCCAAAACAACCAGTGATAGAAGTTTCATAAAATTTCGTCTTTTCATAAACTTTATTTTATGCATCTAAATAATTAAAAATCAAACAAATACAAACACCAATCCCAAAAAAATCAATTCTACTTTTAATATTTATTAAATTTAGGCTTGCATAATTGAAAAAGATAACTTAATTTTACCGTACGTTAAATAAACAACCAAATATGCCAAAAGTAAAGACATCCAAAGAAGATATTATAAAAAAAGTCCTAAGTGTATTCAAACAAAAGGGCTACCCTAATGCTACTATATCAGTATTAGCTAAAGCTTGTGAACTCGAAAAAGCTCATTTATACTATTACTTCAAAAACAAAGAAGATTTGATGCGAGAAGTTCTTCTTTATCTAAAAGAGGATACTTACAATAAGATATTAAGCCAAGCCTATATAGATGCAGAAGATGCATCCTTACGCTTAAGTACTGTACTCAAAGGGCTTGAAAAGCTTTACTTAGAGGTAAGCACAGGTTGTTTAATGGCCAATACTATTATTCAGACTCCTGATTCTAACAGTAACTTCATGGATGTTGCTCAAGATTTTTGTAATCAACTGATAGATACTATATCTCATCTTTACCAAGAAAGGTACAGTGAAAAATACGCTAGAGGCAAGGCTGAACAGGCAGTACAGGATATGTATGGAGGTTTAGTTTTCTCTCAAATTTTTGGAGATGATCAATATTTCCTTAGAGCCCTAAACAGAATCAAGAAAAAGGTCTAGCAAATTAAAAACTGACAATCAAGTTTTTTTATATCCTTTTTTTTGCTATTTTTAAAAACCCTAATACTTCACAGATAAGTTCCTGTTAATATTTATATCAAAATTTTATAAGTAGTTCAGTAAATAAGCTAGTCCTAAATATTCTTAATAGAATCCATTTAAGAATTAAAAAAGCTTTTAAAATTACTTTCTTTAATTACCGTTAAATAAATTTTTTTAATTAAAATCGTACTAACTATGGCTATCAAGAACAAAGTAAAACCGGAGCAGTATACGGAAGATGCTGCAAAATCGATCACAGCCGACAAAATGAAAGCGGAATCTCACTCAGCTGTCAAAATGCTAATAAAAAAGGGCTACGATGTAAAAACATCCTTTTTTCTAAAAGCAGGACACTTCAAAGGAGATAAAATCAAGTATAAAGGAATGTTTTTGGCAATTGGAGATTCTCCTGCCCTACTCAAAAAATTCAAAAAAGAAAAAACTGATCCTAGTGTAGCTTATGGTAACTTGTTTATCAAGCAAGAAAAAGGAGAAGACATTGTTCATTTTGAATATGTTAGTGGTCAAGGTAAACTCAAAAAACCTGCAGATTGGAAAGCGCTATTCAAGGAGATCAAAAAAATGGTTAAAAAGAAGTGTGCTTTTGTGGTAGATGGGCAAACAGTAGAAACAAAAGAAGAAGAAGCCCCTTCTAGCTCTCCATCTCCTACTTCTACACCTGAGGTCTCTGCACCTAAAGTGACAAAAGAGGATATTCAGAAACATGTTGGAGCAGTAAAAGGTTTAGTTCAAAAATTCACAGCACTCAAAAGCAACTTTGATACGGACCAAGCTGAAGAACTAGATAATGCAATAGATGATTGGAATGATCAATTAGACGAATTTGGTGATGCAGTTAAATCTAAAGTTGGAAAAGCAGTTGATACTATTAAACAAATAAAAGATACTTTAACTAAGTTATCTAAACATGATGATGTAGTTATAAAGAAATTGGAAAAAGTCTATGATCGCATGGAGCAATGGCTAGAACTTGAGGATCATACTTCGGTAGAAGCAGTACTCTTAGAAAAAGTTATTAAAAAGAAAGCAGAAAAAGCTAAAGTTTTAGCTGCTAAAATTAATGACAAAGGAGTATTAGAGGAATTAGATGGTCTTTTAAAGGAACTAAAAGAGTAACATTAATTTCTTTCTATTAAAATTTCAATTTCAACAACTATTAAAATTCCAATATATCATGGGTAAAGGTAAAATAAGAAGAAGACTAGACGAATTTAAGAGAAAAATCTCAGCTAAAAAGAAGAAGGTCAAAAGTAAATTTATAACACCAGATACAACAACTGACGACAAGAAATATAGCTACTATGACAATGACTCTAGCACACTAAAGATAGGTACTCGAAAAGAGATTACCGATACTTATCCTCATGCAGATCCTACAATTGTTAGCGATACTACTGTCAAGAAATTAGAGGCTCATATTAATTTTATTGATGAAGGATATATCAAAAAAGTTGAAGCTGCATTAGAGTTAAGAAGAACTGACAAAATCGAATTTGAGAACGGTTCAGAAATTTCTTTAGATGCTAAGTTTGAGGCTCAAGCAACTGCAATGATTGACCTATCCAAACTATTGGTTGAGTTAGGTGTAAAACTAACAGCTGGTGTTACAGCTGAGCTAAAATCAGCTAAACTAAATTTAGGTTCAGTTACTATACAGGGTTTCCTTCAAGCTGTTGCTACTGTAGAGGCAGAAGCTAAGCTGACAATCAAACCAGGTCAAATTTTGGCAGAGGCTAAAGCTGTAGCAGAAGCTAAAGTTGCCTTGGGTGGTACTTTCTCTAGACCTATTTTAGGTGATAGTGAGTATTCAATCGAAATAAAACCTCAAGTGGAGGCCTATGCAAAAGCAGAGGCTTCAGCAATGGCTGCTGCAGGTAAAGAAAAAGGTGGATTCAAAGTAGATGCTAGTGCTGCTGTAGGTGTGCGTGCTTCGGTTACAGCTACCGTAAAAGGAAATGCAGAAGTAAAAGATGATGCAGAACCTACCAAACCAGCTGTAACTATAAAAGATGCTGCCTTAGGTAGTGTAAAAATTGAAGTAGAGGTAAACTTGGTTGCTGGTGGTGATCTTGAAGTAACGTATGAGTTCAAGGATGAAACAGATGGAGATACAAAACTTGAGTACAAAACAGGTAATGCAAAAATAGCTGGTGGAGTATTGATCGGAATTGGTGGTTCTATAGAAGGTAAAATTTTGAAACCACTTTATGAAGATTTTAAAGATAAGCTAAAAGCTAAGATTGTAAGTGTCTTGCACAAAATGATCTCTGACAAAGTATTTGAAAAATATGATGAATTAAAAGAGAAAGCTGACGAAATAGTAGAAGCTATCAAAAATTCAGCAACTAAATACTTAGCATCATTTGTAGACTTAATTGGTTTCCATTCTAAAGGAGTGAAGATGGAACTTGAGCGTCAAAACCTCAAAATTGTAAATGCATTTGGTGAGTTGATGGGATCAACGGAAGAAGATAGAGATAAAAACCTTGCTTATCTTCGTAACCGTTATGCTAAATATAACGACTACCTAACTTCTAGATTTACGGAGTTTGAAGTTCAGATTACTGGCATTGCTAAGAAAATCAACACCAAACTTTCTGGTATGTCTGAATCTACAGAAGAAGAAAAAGCTGCGTTGGCTGATGTCATCAAAAAAGTAGAGGGTGTGAGTAAACTAATGAGAAAAATAGGTAAAACAATGGAAAGTCTAATTGACTTAGCTAATGTAGACCCTGAATTCTTTACTCTAGAGGATGAAAGTGTAATGACTACAATGACTGGTTCTGCTAGAAAAATGATAGTTCTTACCAACTATCTAGATAATAATATACTTAGAGGATTAACTCAACAAATTAGCTAAATAAATGACTTATCTGAAGTTACTATCTCTCTGGTAAGGAGTGGCAATTTCAGATAGTCATAGTACAACATGAGTCATCCCTTAAGTTTGGGGATAATCTCAAAGAGGATAAGAAGGCTAATGGCCTTCCTCAAACGGTAAATCGGTAGGAAAGTTTTTTTCTGCCGATTTCCTGTTCTGGGAGACCAAGTATCGATAAGGAGTCTAGCAAAAGCCCTACAAGAGTAGATTAAAGACATTAAAAAGTCAATAACAAGAGTAACAATCATTAAAAGCTTAAGTCTATTTTGCCAAAACCAAAGGCGAGGAGACTCAATACCCATGGCCGTTTTACCAAATCGAAAGACCTGCTCTACATCCCATCGTTTCATGTAAGAACGTAAAACCGCCCAAGCCATACCATTAGTGTCAATTTTCACATCCGTCAAAAAGTAAATAGGTTTAGCTCCTTTTCTTTTATCTCTAACAATAACTAAATAAAGCTGTTTAGCCCCTAAATCAGGATGGTTTACAGGCCTATAAAGAATGCTAACCTTTCGTTGTTGCTTTCGTTCTTTATCCCAAACCCAGCGAGTGCTAGTAGCTTTTTGACCTAAGGAGTGCTTGTAGGTGTTTTTAGTTTTTCCATCAAGTCCAGTTAGAAGCTGATTACTTTTCCATCGAATGATAAATTTTTGTTTAAACCGTTCTAAGTAATCTAAGGTAGTAATATTGGCATAGCCCCGATCAAATACATGCCAGACTTCAGCTGGTGTTTGCTCTAACATTTTGGTAGT
>JAAEPD010000072.1 GCA_024222455.1 Aureispira sp. | reverse complement strand
TTTATTCATAACTTTGGTCATTAGTTTAATGATGAAGTTGATAATATTCAACAGACACAAAAATCAACTAAAGCAATAAAACTATCAATCATTATATTTGTAAAAATCAAAATCCTGAATAAGCACTCAGCGCCCCCAACCCCACATAAACAACTAAAAACAAATGGTTTAAATAAAATTCAAAATCCAAGTTCAAACCTATTTATGCAAAGCAAACAACAACAGCTTTTCTATATATTAAATAGCCTTTCGGCAAATGAAAAAGCCTACATCAAAAAATATGGCTACAAAAACAACAAAAAAGAAAGCCCAATTTTCTATCTATTAGGCTTGATTGACAAGGCAATAAAAACACAAACTATCCAAGAGCTGGATGAAGAAAAGCTAAAAAATAAATTAACGAAGAGACATCCAAATCAAGATTATATAAAGCTCAAGTCAAGGCTTTTCCAGTTAGTATTAGAGAGCTTACAAGCTTATGATCATAACAATGATCTACAAAAGCTGTATGATTTAATGGCTCAAGTGGAGAGTCTGAGAAGGCGAAACTTTCATCAAGCTGCTTATGATACACTCAAAAAAGCACAGAAGCAAGCTTCAGCATTAGAGGAGATGGGACTTTTGGCTGAGATTCAACTACAAATGCAGGTAACCAACAGTTTTATTACCAAACACAAAAAAGAGGACATTTTAGTTTTAGATACAGGTGCTTTAGATAAGACAGTAGAGCACTTGAAGGAGAAAATTAATACAACAATGGCTGCCCTAAGTGTTGTTGCTTACCAGAAAACGATTGGAAACCCTAGGTCTAAAGAAGACCTTTCTATCCTAAAAAGGCTAGAAGAGTTGCCTACTTTTCAGTCTGTAGAACAACTACAACTCTATAGTACTAAAATTGACAGGGCCATTGCTTTAGCTGCTATTTATATTGCGAAAGGAGCTGTTGGAAAGGCTGTAGAACTATGTTCTTTTACTATTAATGAACTTAATATTCCGAATAAGACTCAACGAGCGCTTGCAAAAAAATTGATCACCCTTTTTGATATTCTGATGCAGGCATGTTTGATGACGATACAACTAGATTTGTATGAAGAATATTATGCAAAATTCTTACTGCTGAATACTTATGGTCAACACGAAAAGCTCCTAAAATCAGGAGTAGATTTGACAGCTTCTTGTATGTACAGTATACTATCTAATCAAATAGAAAAATATACTCTATTAGACCAACAATTCGAAAAGATCAAAACAGAAAAATATATTCCTAATTATAGAAAAGTATCCATCTGTTACTATCTTATTTTCGGGAATTTTATGCTAGAAGATTATAAAAGAGCCTATGCTAGACTGCTTTGGCTTTATCAGCAAAAAGAGTTAGCCATTCGTTATGATGTTGATATTGCTCTAAAAACAATGGAGCTTATTATGCTTTATGAAGCTGAAGAATACTATTATTTAGGCCTAAAGCTAAGAACTCTAAGTAATCTACTCAAAAAAAATAATCGGAAGTTTAAATTAGAACAAAGCCTAATTCAACTAATCTCAAAAACGCTAAAGATTAGATCAAAATTAGATTTTAAGACACTATTGGAGCAAAGTTATGCGGAAATGGGCCTAATTATACAACAACATCCAGAAGAAAAACAATTTCTAAATGCTTTTGATATTCTATCTTGGATAGAAAGCCAATTGACTGCACCTTCTTTTAGAACTGTTTATTATGAAAATAATATTAAACAATAAATAAAAATAGCGAGGGGTTTGCCCCCTCGCTCATTAGTTTTTTTTAGCCCAATTCGATAACTAAATCATCTTGTTCCACCATTGTTTTTTCGCTAAGATGGATACGTTTTACCACACCAGCAATAGGTGCGGTAATGGTACTCTCCATTTTCATAGCTTCTATAATAAAAAGTGGTGTAGAAGCCTCTACTTCATCACCTTCAGCTACCAAAATCTTAGATAAGCTACCTTGTAATGGTGCTCCAACTTCATTTTCAGCTTCGGCTTTTCGGTGAGCTACTTTATCTACCTTGATGCTATTGTCCTTGATTTTTACAGAACGTGTCTGACCATTCAGCTCAAAACTAACTGTACACAAACCATCTTCATCGGGTGCACTAGTATTGATATAGCGGACTAAGATACTCTTTCCTTTCGCAATCTCTACCAAAGTTTCTTCATTCGGTTTCAAACCATAGAAAAATGGCAAGGTTGGTAAATGCTCTACCGCATTATGCTCTTGATAAAAATCATAATACTGCTCAAACACCTTTGGATACAATTTGTAAGACAAGAAGTCTAACTCTGTGCAAAACTCATCAAACTGCTCTTGAAATTCTTTAAATTCTTGATCAAAATTGATTGGCGCTAAATGTGCATTTGGACGCTCCGTAAAAGGTTGTTCTGCCTTGAGCACCAGCTGTTGTAATTCATTAGGGAAACCACCATGTGGTTGTCCTAGATTACCTCTAAAGAACGATTTCACACTATCTGGAAAATCAATTGCTTGTCCTTTTTGTAGAATATCATCCTTGCTATAGCCATTGGCTGTCATAAACATGGCCATATCCCCTACTACCTTAGAAGAAGGTGTTACTTTGACCAAATCGCCAAACAACTCATTGACAGAAGCATAGTTTTCTTTGATGGTCTCAAACTGATCTTCTAGGCCTAAACCACGCGCTTGTGGACGTAAGTTAGAATATTGTCCCCCTGGAATTTCGTGTTCATAAACCTCCGCTGTACCTGCTTTCAGCTCACTCTCAAATGGATAGTAAAACTCACGTACTGCTTCCCAGTAGTTAGAATATTGGTTGAGTGAATGTACATCCATTAACCCACCACGTTCTTGGAATTTCAAGGTCTGTGCTATAGAGTTAAAGTTAGGTTGAGATGTTAGGCCAGACATAGAACTTAGAGCTACGTCAATTACATCTACACCAGCTTCAACAGCTTTTAGGTAAGTAGCTGACTGAATAGAAGAGGTATCGTGTGTATGCAGGTGAATAGGCATATCCACTGCATTTTTCAAAGAGCCAATTAGGTCTTGAGCTGCATAGGGTTGTAACAATCCAGCCATATCTTTGATACACAAAATATGAGCACCTTCATCTTCTA
Source organism: Aureispira sp. (assembly GCA_024222455.1). GTDB lineage: Bacteria > Bacteroidota > Bacteroidia > Chitinophagales > Saprospiraceae > JAAEPD01. The sequence goes on along the minus strand of JAAEPD010000072.1, from coordinate 22,790 downwards.
GTTGGCGAGCCAAATCTAGGTAATATTGTAAGGTATATTTAGATTTATCTGGATTAGAAATATCTCCAGTATAACAAATACAAGCTTCTGCTAAAGCGTTGGTGCGCTCTCTTACGGTACGGATGCTCACTTTCATAGCTTCTACCCAATTGAGTGAATCGAAAATACGGAAGATATCAATACCTGTTTCGGCAGCTTTCTCCACAAAACGTTCGATCAAGTTGTCAGGATAAGCGGTATATCCTACAGCATTAGAACCCCTCAACAACATTTGTAATAATATATTCGGTACTGCCTTACGCAATTTTTGTAAACGGCCCCAAGGATCTTCCTTCAAGAAACGCAAGCAAACATCAAAAGTAGCTCCACCCCAAACTTCCATCGAAAATACCTGTGGATTGTTTTTAGCAAAACTCTCTGCTACTTGCAGCATATCATAGTTACGTACTCGTGTAGCCAATAATGATTGATGTGCATCACGGAAAGTTGTATCAGTATAATGAACTGCTTTTTCGTGTTTGAGCCAATCTACAAAACCTTCTCTTCCTAATTTTGTCAATAAATCCTTAGTACCTTTTGGATAAGGTGCCAATTTAGAATATTCAGGAACTACAGGCTTGCGGAATGTTTTATTCTCATCTACATATTTAACATCACTATTCCCATTCACAATTACATTGGCTAAATATTTTAGCATTTTAGTACCTCTATCTTGACGACGAGGAACTTCCATTAATTTGGGATTAGAATCGATAAAATCGACACGTGTTTCTCCTTTTATAAACACTGGATGTTGCAACACATTGAGCAAAAATCCGATATTTGATTTCACTCCACGAATACGAAACTCTCTCAAGGCACGATGCAAACGACCTGCTGCACCTTTCATAGTACGGCCAGAAGCAGTTACTTTCACCAACATACTATCAAAAAATGGAGATATTTTAGCTCCAACATAGGCACTTCCAGAATCTAGTCGGATACCATAACCTGCGGCACTTCGGTAAGCTACAATAGTCCCATAATCAGGCTTAAAACCTTCGATTGGGTCCTCTGTTGTAATACGACACTGAATAGCAAAACCTTGACAAACTACATCTGCTTGACTTCTAATAAAAATCTGTGGATGTGCCAACTCATAACCCATTGCAATCAAGATCTGTGAACGGACTATATCTATTTGTGTAATTTCTTCTGTAATGGTGTGCTCTACCTGTATACGAGGGTTCACTTCTATGAAGTAAACATTCTCATTTTTATCCACCAAAAACTCGACTGTACCTGCATTTCGGTAGTTTACCGTTTTTGCCATTTTGAGTGCATACTCGTACAAAGCCTCTCTAGTACTGTCTTTTAAGTTAGCTGCTGGTGCAACCTCTACCACCTTCTGAAAACGACGCTGCAAAGAACAATCACGCTCATATAGGTGTACCATATTTCCATAATTGTCCGCTAGGATCTGTACTTCGATATGCTTAGGAGCTTCTATATATTTCTCTAAAAATACCGTATCGTCTCCAAAAGCAGTTTTAGCCTCCCCTCTAGCCTCATGAAAAGCTTTTCGCAAACCTTCATCATCTCGAACAACACGCATACCACGTCCACCACCACCTGATGCTGCTTTCACTATCACAGGATAACCAATTGTATTGGCTTCAGCTAGGGCAATTTCTTCTGAGACTAGAGGTTCTTTACTGTCTTCTATAACAGGAACATTGGCTTGGCGAGCAATTACTTTAGCATCTACCTTATCCCCTAATTGCTGCATGGCTTCAGGAGTAGGCCCTACAAATACAATTCCCTCTTCTTGGCAACGTTTTACAAAATTTACATTCTCCGAAAGGAAACCATAACCAGGGTGTATAGCATCTACCTGATTTTCTTTGGCTATTCGGATAATTTCTTCTATATCCAAATAAGGTTTTAGTGGTTCATCATCTTTGCCTATCTGATAAGCTTCATCTGCTTTGTAGCGATGCAAAGAATAACGGTCTTCGTGGGTAAATACTGCAACAGTAGTGAGTTGTAACTCAGAGGCAGCTCGTAGAACTCTGATAGCTATTTCGCCTCTATTGGCAACCAATAGCTTCTTGAAACGATTGTGCTGTGGAGCAATCATGGTAATTGTGTGATTTGTTAGATGATAGATGATATGTGTCTAAAATTACCCTCCTCTTCTAAAGAAATAGTTTGTGCATTTTTAACTTTCCTAAGCTAAAAACTTCACGAACTAATACTCAATCATTGATGCTCCAAGATAAACACTTATCCTATATCACCTGATGGTTCAAAAAATTGATCGTTTGGTGCTGCAAAATTAGGAGTATTTTGCTAAGAACACTAGTTTAGAACAAAAAAAATTTGGATTCAAGCTTTATACAGCCTTAATCACGATATTTAATATAATTACAATAGAAAAATAACTTATAAAATTTCCTGTTCTTGATTTTCTTTTTTATTCTGCGACCAAAACATCTGCAATATGCATAACCTTGAGTGGTAATTGACGCTGTTTGATGCAACCTTCTAGGTGCATAAGGCAAGATAGGTCTGTAGATATAATATAATCTACTCCTAAGGCTAGTGCTGTTTCTATTTTTTTGTCGGCCATAGCTACCGAAATAGGTTCAAACTTAGTAGAGAAAGTTCCTCCAAAACCACAACATTCTTCACAATCTTCGCTTTCTATTAGCTCTAAGCCCTTTACTTTAGAAAGTAATTGACGGGGTGGCCTTTTGATTCCACATTCTCTCAAGGCAGCACAGGCATCATGATAAGTTGCTTTGCCCTTGAGTTCTGCTCCAAAATCATCAATTTTGATATAATTGACCAAAAAGTCTGAAAACTCTATAATGTTGTTGCGTACTTGCTGTGCTTTTATTTGTAGATCTGTTTTGTCGAATATACTTTTGTAGTGATTGCGCACAAAACCTACACAAGAAGCAGAAGGCGTGACAATCAATTCTTTGCCTGCAAAGTCATTTACAAATTTCTCGCAGACAGGCTGAGCTTGCTCTCCAAAACCTGCATTGTAAGCTGGTTGCCCACAACAAGTTTGGTTAGGATTGTACTCTACTTGACATCCAATTTTTCGTAAAACTTTGACCATATTCACAGCTGTCTGTGGAAATAATTGGTCGATAAAACAGGGTATAAATATATTGACTTTCATAGTTTGCAAGATACATAAATCATCATAAAAAACTATACCGACTGATACTTATATAGCATTTCGGTATGCGGAATTCCATCTTCTAGATATTCTTTGCCCGTAGATACAAATTGTAGGCTATTATAAAAATCTAATAAGTAGGTTTGTGCAGAGATACGGATATTAGTCTTTCCAAAAAGCTCTTGGCAAGCTTCTATTGATTTTTTCATTAATACTCGCCCTAGTTTCTGCCCTCTTACTTTTTGGCTAGTCAATACTCGACCTATAGAAACCTCATTAGGATAAGTAAGTCCTTGAGGGACTATCCGAACATAAGCCACCAAGTCCTGATTTTCATCCCATCCTAACAGGTGCCAACATTCATAATCTAAGCGATCAAAATCTAGATATGGACAGTCTTGTTCTACTACAAATACCTCTTGACGCAAAGCTCCCAACTCGTATACCTCTTTTGGGTTGAGTTCATCAAAATGCTTGAGTTGCCATTCTATTTTAGACATAACCTTTTATTTGTAATTAGACAATTAGATGTTAGAATATTAAAAAGATCAAAACATGATCTAAGACAAACATATCAACAAGTTGTTTCCTTATTTTAAATATATTGTTTTACCTTTAAAACAAAAGTATGTAATATGGAATTAATTTATCTCTTTGCAGGAGTTTTTATTGGTTTAGTTATTGGTTTTTTGTTGGCTCAACTGCGTGTCGCTAATAAACAGAAAAATAGTCTAAGTCCAAACGAAATTGCCGAGAAATACATTGTGAAAGAACTCCATGAGAACAATTTAAAGCAAATTGAACGCTTAGAAATGTCTGTGGAGAATAAAGAAATTGAATGCATTGACCTCAATAAGGCAATTGCCTCGCAGGAACAATTAGTGGATATTCTAAATGAGAAACTTAAAAATCAAGAGCAAGAATTGATGATGATTCAGGAGCAGCTTCGCTTAGAGTTTGAGAATACTGCTAATAAACTGTTAGAAGAAAAAAGTCGCCGTTTTACGGAGCAAAATCAAGAAAATATAAATGCTATCCTAGTTCCTCTCAATGAAAAGATCAAAGCGTTTGAACAAAAAGTTGAACTCTTTTATGTAGATGAAAATAAACAACGTGCTACACTAGCCGAGCAACTAAGGCACTTGACAGACCTTAATCAGGTAATGACTAAGGAGGCCAAAAACCTAACCAATGCTCTAAAAGGAGAAACTAAAACACAAGGGAATTGGGGGGAGCTTATATTAGAAAGAATATTGGAAAAATCGGGATTAACTAAAGGTCGAGAATATATGACTCAAAGCAGCTTTCAGAATGAAGAAGGTCGTAGAAGGCAGCCTGATTTGGTTATCCACTTACCCAACAAAAAACACATTATTATAGATTCTAAGGTGAGTCTAACAGCTTATGAACGCTATAATTCTGATGAGACAGAAGATGGAGACAAGGCTAATTTAAAAGCACATATCAATTCTATAAAGACGCATGTAAAGGAGTTGAGTGGCAAAAATTATCAACAGCTTTATGGACTCAATAGCTTAGATTTTGTCTTGATGTTTGTGCCTATAGAACCTGCTTTTATATTGGTGATGCAAGAAGAACCAGACCTCTTTTATCAGGCTTTTGAACAGAATATAGTAATAGTAAGCCCTACTACTCTTTTGGCAACAACTCGAACTATTTCTAATATTTGGCGCCAAGAACAACAGAACCAAAATGCTAAAGAAATTGCTCGTCAGGGCGGCCTGCTTTATGATAAGTTTGTCTTGTTTATTGAAGATTTAGAATTGGTTGGAAATAGAATACAAGGTGTACATAACGCTTATCAGGGTGCTATGAATAAACTACAAACAGGCAGAGGCAATCTTATTCAGCGTACACAACGACTCCAAGAACTTGGAGCTAAGGTTTCTAAACATATTCCTGAACAATATTTAGATCCAGAGTTGGAGGAAGAACAAAATTAGACTAAGATTTGTATTCTTATATACAAGAATAACTAAAGACTATGGAACAACACTCTATTATATTATTTGATGGCGTATGTAATCTTTGCAATGGTTTTGTGCAATTCATTGTAAAACGAGATATTAAGGCTCATTTCAAATTTGCTTCTTTGCAATCAGATATTGGACAAGATTTGCTGACAAAATACCAGTTATCTAAAGATTTGGATACCGTTGTCCTTATTCGCAACAATAAAGCTTATACCAAATCAGGCGCAGGATTGAGAGTATTGTCTAAACTTGGTGCCTTGTGGCCACTGATGATAATCCTACTTGTAGTTCCTTATTTTATTCGAAATTTTGTTTACGATTGGGTTGCTCGCAACCGCTACAAATGGTATGGCAAAAAAGATCAGTGCATGATGCCTAGCCCAGAGCTCAAAAAACGCTTTCTTTAATATTACACCAATCCTACAAAAAAAAATAGGAACCTCCCCGCTTGTTGGGAAAGTTCCTTAACAGACTCTATCTACAAAACCTACAGATAGTGTAAATCATCCTCGTGATTCAAACTAGATTTATACTACCTAAATGTTTTACCGTAGCGAGCTCTAACCAATTTCTTTAATTCTTTTCTTGCAAAGAAAATACGGCTTTTGACAGTACCCAATGGCAAGTCTAATTGCTCCGAAATTTCTTGATATTTATATCCATAATAATGCATTAGGAATGGTACGCGAATGCCATCTTCTAAGCTTTTTACCATTACTTGCAACTCATCCATCATCATAGAAGAACCTGCTGAGTTGACTACTGTTCTGCTACCTGAATTGATATAATAATCATTGTCTGTAGCATCAAAAATGGTATTCGCTTTTACTTTCTTACGGTAGTTGTTTATAAAAATATTACGCATAATCGTAAAAAGCCATGCTTTCAGATTAGTACCTACTCTAAACTTATCTTGATTAACGATGGCACGATACGCAGTTTCCTGATAAAGATCTTTTGAATCGTCTGAGCTCTTTGTCAACTTATAAGCAAAGGCTTGCAATAATCCAGAGAGACTGTCGAGCTGTGCACTAAATTCTATGGTTGACATAACTATTGTTTTTATGATTTGCTAAATTAATTGTCTATACATCTTCTTGTTGAAACAAATATAGAACAAAGTTAAACAAAAACCAAACTTTGTTTAAAAGTTTTTATTAAAATCATTAAACAAAAAACATCCAAGTACAGCACTATCCAGCATAAAACCATACAAACCAATGAATTAAAACAAATTCTACTATAAAATATTTTATTTTCAATTTTCACAAAAAAATGAAAACTGTTTAAGTTTGGTGCTTTTTGTTTAATGTTTAACCTATAGGTTAAACAAAAAAAAGCCCTTCCTAATTACTTAGGAAGGGCTTGCTTGTCCAGTTTCTATATCTCTCCTTACATTAATTGAAATATTTAGTCATATCATATCTTTCCAACACAAGTTTTCTCAATTCCTTGCGAGCAAAAAAGATACGACTTTTGACAGTACCTAAAGGTAAATCCAATTGATCTGCAATTTCTTGATATTTATATCCATAATAATGCATCAAAAATGGTACTCTAATAGTATTGTCTAATTTATCGATCATTCCTTGTAGCTCATCCATCATCATAGCAGATTCTGCATTGTTGACAACAGTCTTGCCTCCTGTATTTAAGTAATAATCATTATCAGTAGTATCAAAAATGGTATTTGCTTTTATCTTCTTACGATAGTTATTTATAAAAATATTACGCATAATCGTAAAAAGCCATGCTTTCAAGTTGGTGCCTACTCTAAACTTATCTTGATTAACTAAAGCGCGATAGGCTGTTTCTTGGTAAAGATCTTTCGAATCTTCAGAACTCTTCGTCAACTTGTAAGCGAAAGCTTGCAATAAGCTAGAAAGATCATGGAGTCGCTTGCTAAATTCTATGGTTGACATAATGTTATATATTTAGAATAATTTCTTAATAGATGTCTATACATTGTTTGTTACACCAAATATAACTAAAAGCTCTACAATATCCAAGTTTTAAATTTTTATCCTTTGCTTATCCGATAACTAAAAACATCATTACCCAATAACAATCAACGGATTACCCTAAACTTTGGTTAAACATTAAAGTAACTTAACATTTATTAAAGCTCATAAACCTTCTCTTCTTTCTTTTCACATAAACAATATTAGAGCATAAGTGCTATAATTCCTAATTCTGCTCTATTAAAGTAACATTGATATTATCTCTGCTATGATAGATATTGCTTATAACTTATCCTAGTCTACCTCTAAAGAAGTATCTACGCCAAATAATTTGTAATATTTGGTCAAGTTTTATACAAAGAATACTAGAAATTGTATTTTCACAACAAACTGATTATCTTTTATATAACCATGACTTATGCGCAAAGTATTTATTGCTATTTTAGCAGTGCTTTTTATTGGGGGAATTAGTATCGGAGGATACTATATGTATACAACAAACTCTAATACTAGAGTAGAGCCTACTGATACAATTGATTCGGTATATACACCACCACCTCCTCCTCCTCCATCACCTAATGAAATCAGTTTCAAAAGTGAATATGGAGATTCTTTTCAGTTAGAACTAATCAATCCTACTTTTCTAAATAACGAACAACGAAACTATTATGGAGATAGTGCTCCTGCTAAACTAGATATTCTTTGGACTCATCATTTAGGAACAGGAAAAACCTATGTAGGCAAACCTGTTTTGTGGAGTGGTGCTGGTTGGACCGGTCAACCTCTCATGGTTATTGAAAATGGCCAAAAATATCTTATACAAGGAGCTTATGATCATCATCTCAAAAAGATAAATGCTGAAACAGGTGAGTTGGTTTGGCAATATAAGTTTGATGATGTCATAAAAGGAACTGGCTCTATTTGGATTAATCATAATGCTGATTCACTAAAAGATAGATGTGTTATCTTGCAAGGAAGTCGATCTGGAGCAGGATTAAGTACTAAACAGATACCAAGTTTTAGAGGTGTTTCTTATTTTACAGGAGAAGAATTGTGGAGAATGAATAGTGTTCGAACTCGCTGTTATAGTAGAGATGTAGATGCATCCGCTCTTATCTGCAATGATACTGCATATATAGGTTTAGAAAATGGAATTTTCACCGTTTTCAGCCCTGATCGAGACTGTGCCTACTTTCAAGATGGCCTATTTCAACCTGAAATTTATAAAAATAGTGATACCTTATTTAATAAGACTGATAAAAAGGTGCATGGAGGCAACTTAGTTACAGAGGCATCTCCTTCTAAGTTAGGAAATCACATCTATATAGCTTCTGGGTCTGGACATATCTGGGGTTATAATTTGGATAGCAAAGAAATTGATTGGGACTATTTTATTGGTTCTGATATTGACGGGTCTCCTATTATTACAGATGATAGCTGCATATTGGTTACTGTAGAAAAACAATATATAAAGGGAAAAGGTGGTGTACTAAAACTTGATCCATCCAAAGCACCAAAAGATGCTGCTATTTGGTACTTCCCTACAGGAAATCAGGTATTTGCCTCATGGAAAGGTGGAATTATTGGCTCTGCTTCTATTAATGATCAGTATAAAGATGAGCAAACGCCTAATATGGCAGCCTTTACAGCCATTGATGGGTTTATGTATGTGATTGACACTAAAAATATGGTGGAAAATGATTCCGTTTTAGCTTTTGATGGAAAAACATATATGCCAACGCCAAAACTACTGTTCAAATATGATACAGGTGAATCTATATCTACCCCCTTGTTTGTAGGCAACCGCATTGTAGCTGCAGGCTATGATGGTATACATCTTTTTGAACATAACGATAGCCTAAATTTTAGGCTCCTAGACAAGCTACCCAAAAACTTTGAGGCTACTCCTTTTATTGATAATGGTCGAATCTATGTCGCTTCACGTGATGGAAATTTGTATTGTTTTGGAGAAGCACCTACTCCAATAGCACAGGAAGAATAACAGGACTTACCATAAAATGGAAAGGCGCTTTGAATAGTATTCAAAGCGCCTTTTTTTATTTCAACAGCTTAAGCTGATATTAATCATTTAGTGTTTGCTTGACTTGTACAATCTCATAAACCTCAATCATATCACCTACTCTTAGGTCATTAAATCCTTTAACGGTCAAACCACACTCCATTCCGTTCTTCACTTCATTAATATTGTCCTTATAGCGTTTTAGTGAGGTTAACTCACCATTGACACCTTCCTTTTTAGGATACATTACGATATTATCACGGATAACTCTAATAAAGCTATTTCTAGTAATCTTACCTTCTTGAACTAGACAACCTGCAACAGTTCCTACTTTCGAGATTTTGAATACTTGTTGTACTTCTACCTGCCCAACTTCACGCTCTTCGTCAACTGGTTCTAACATTCCTTCTAATGCTGCTTTGATTTCATCGATAGCATCATAGATAACAGAATATGTCTTAATTTCAATTGTTTCTAGCTCTGCTAATTTCTTAGCCATTGGGTTAGGACGTACTTGGAAACCAATAATAATAGCATCTGATGCTGCCGCAAGGTTTACATCTGATTCTGTAATTGATCCAACTGCCTTATAAATAATATTGGTTTGAATTTTTTCCGTTGAAAGCTTGAGTAAAGAATCAGATAATGCTTCAACAGAACCATCCATATCTCCTTTTACAATCAAGTTTAACTCTTGGAAATTACCAACTTTTAGTCGACGTGTAATATCATCTAAAGTGATACGACGTGTTGCACGAATCTGTTGTTGACGTACAATTTGAGCACGTTTATTTGCCAAATCTTTAGCTTCACGCTCAGAAGGCATCACTTTTAAGCGTTCACCTGCCTGAGGAGCACCTTGCAAACCTAAAACCAATACAGGAGTAGAAGGTCCTGCTTTTTTGATACGTTTTCCACGCTCATTAAACATTGCTTTCACTTTACCATGAAACTGTCCAGCTAACATAGTATCACCAACACTTAATGTTCCGTTTTGTACCAAAATTTTGGTTACGTATCCTTTCCCTTTTTCTAGAGAAGCTTCCAAAACAGTTCCTAAAGCACGACGTTTAGGATTCGCTTTAAGCTCTAGCATTTCTGCCTCTAGCAAAATCTTTTCTAATAAAAGATCTAAGTTCAAGTTTTGTTTAGCCGAAATGTCTTGACTCTGATACTTACCACCCCATTCTTCTACCAACAAGTTCATTCCAGATAACTCTTGCTTAATTTTATCAGGGCTAGCTCCTTCTTTATCTATCTTATTGATAGCGAAGATAATTGGAACATCAGCAGCCTGTGCGTGACTTATTGCCTCTTTAGTTTGAGGCATCACATTATCATCAGCAGCGATAATAATAACAGCAATATCTGTTACTTTGGCACCACGTGCACGCATTGCTGTAAAGGCTTCGTGACCAGGAGTATCTAAGAAAGTTACTTTTCCTGCGTCTCCAACTTTCACCTCATAAGCTCCAATATGCTGTGTAATACCACCTGCTTCACCACCCATAACGTTAGCTTTACGAATTTGATCTAGCAAAGATGTTTTACCATGATCAACGTGTCCCATTACAGTCACAATAGGAGATCTTGGTACTAAGTCAGCAGGATCATCTGCTTCCTCTTCTTCTGCAGTGTCAACTTGATCTTCAGCAGAAATAAACTCTACTTCATAATCAAACTCACTAGCAACCAATTCTATAACTTCTGCGTCTAAGCGTTGATTGATAGATACAATAACACCTAATCGCATACAAGCCATAATTACATCAGTAGCATTTATCTCCATCAATCCAGCCAACTCTGATACTGATACAAACTCAGTAACTTGAATTTTCTTGATTTCTACTACAGCATCTTCTTGACTTTGGCGTTCTTTCTTCTCATCACGTTCACTACGAGTAGATCCAAACTTTCTACGTTTTTTTCCACCACCTTGTACACGTGCCATTGTTTCCTTCAGCTTCTCAGAAACCTCCTTATCAGAAATTTCTTTCTTCTTTCTACGTTTCTTTCCTTTACCACGGTCAGACGAAGAATTATTTCGGTTATTACTGTTACGGTTATTGTTATTGTTGTTATTACTAGAACCTCCACTATTACTAGTTTTGGATTGATTCTGGTTCTGATTTTGGTTATTACTGTTGTTACTAGAACCAGTAGTACCTTTTGATATTTTGGTGCGTTTCCGTTTACGCTTTTTATTAGCGTCGTCAGAAGGTTTTGTATTTTTATTATCTCCTCCTTGCTTTTGTTGTTTGCCCTTGTTTTCAGACTTATTGTCTTTACCTTGAGACTGCTCACCTTTCTTCTTCTTACCACGCTTTTTCTTAGAAGACTCTATATTTATCTTACCTAAGATTTTAAGCCCTTTCAATTGAGGTGCTTGTACATTTCTGTTTTCATCATCAGAAGCTTGCTCAGTTCTTTTATTCTTGCCCTCAGACTTAGTAGTTTTTTCCTCTACAACTTCTTTTACCTTTTCTGATTCAACATTTTCTACAACTGGAGTTTCTTTTGTTTCTTTTGTTTCTTGAACAACAGGCTCCTTCTTTTCCTCTACTTTCTTCTTATTTTCTGTATCTGTGGCTTTTACTTCTTCCTCTTTTTTAGGAGGTGTAGTCTTTTTATTCTGCCCACGTTTTTTGCGTTTGTTATCTTGTTCAGCTAAGTCAATTTTGCCTAAAATTTTAGGCCCTTTTAGTTGAGGCGTTTCACGTTCCTTAACTTGTTCTTCTTGCTGCTCTGTATTTTTATTTGTTTCTGGCTCTTCTTTTTTAGATACTTCTTCTACAGGAGTTTCTTCTTTCAGACTTTTAGGTTCTTTATGGGCAAGAGAGGGGCGTTCCCAAGGTTTTAGTTTATCCTCTGGTTTCTCTTCTTTCTTCCGAGTACCTATAGTTATTTGGTTCGCTTGTTCTTTAATAGCAATTGACTTCTGGAAATTCTTTACGAGCATATCGTACATCTCCACAGACAGCTTAGCCGTTGGCTTATTGCTGACTTCAAAGCCCTTACCATTTAAAAACTCCACGATTGTTTTAGTACCTACGTTAAGTTCCTTAGCTACTTTTACTAAACGTTTTGACATTCCGTTGATTTACCTGTTACTTAATATAAAAAATTGGTAGCATTTAGGATTCAGAACAACTTAATTATAGCTACCTATATTCTGAATTATATATATACTTATGAATAATTATTAACAATCAACTATATGACCTTTAGGCCAATACAAACCAATAACTACAGAAAACATTTGTTATAGCTTACTCACTATCAAACTCAGAGTTAAGAACCTTCATTACTTCCGTAATTGTTTCTTCTTCCAAATCTGTACGACGTACCAACTCCGCTGTGCTCAAGGCTAATACACTTCTTGCTGTATCACAACCTATTGCTTTAAACTCGTTGAGTACCCACTCTTCAATCTCATCCTTAAACTCATCTAACTCTACGTCGTAGTCTTCATCTTCATAGCTGTCTCTAAAGACATCTATAACATAATCTGTTAACCTACTGGCCAATTTAATGTTGATACCCTTTTTACCAATAGCCTTAGATATTTCCTCAGGTTTCAAATAGACAGAAGCTCTTTTCTTCTCACTATTCAAATCTACAGAAGTAACCAATGCTGGTGTCAATGCGCGCTGAATAAACAAGCTCTCATTGTGGGTATAATTGATAATATCAATATTCTCATTACGCAATTCGCGTACAATACCATGTATTCTAGATCCTTTGATACCTACACAAGCGCCAACTGGGTCAATACGTTCATCATAAGACTCTACAGCTACTTTAGCACGCTCACCTGGAGCACGAACCACTCCTTTTATAGTTATCAAACCATCTTCAATTTCTGGAACCTCTTGCTCCAGAAGTTTTTCTAAAAACTTATCATCTGTTCTAGACAATATAATAATCGGAGTATTATTACGCATTTCTACTTTCTTAATAACTCCTCTCAACATATCTCCTTTTCTGAAGAAATCACCTCTTACCATCTCACTCTTTGGCAACACTACCTCTACAGAGGTTTCTTCATCCACTACAATCAACTCTCTTTTTAAGACTTGGTGTACTTCTCCTCTTACTAGGATACCTACACGGTCTTCATACATTTTGTAAATCTTATCTTTCTCAAGTTCTAATATTCTTGAGATAAGAGTCTGGCGAGCCGCCATAATAGCACGACGACCAAAATCTATAATTTCAATTTGCTCATAGCATTCCTCCCCTACTTCATAATCCTCTTCTATCTCTAAAGCATCAGATACGGCAATCTGGTATCGCTCATCTTCTACTTCCCCATTTGGTACAATTTCTCTCTTTCTCCATATCTCCAAATCACCTTCCACTGTACTCACAATAATGTCAAAGTTATCATCTGCTCCGTATCGTTTCCGTATTAATGTTCTAAACACATCCTCTAACACTCTCACCATTGTCGGACGGTCAATACTCTTCATATCCTTAAACTCCGAAAAAGAGTCAATCAAATTTATGCTCATGACACGCTCATATTATTTTATGTTTATCTAAATGATATCTTAACTGTCGCTTTTTGTATTTGAGAAAAAGGAATCTCTGGATTAAATTCTACCAGTTCTTTTTTCTTCTTTCCTTCTATTCTTATCTTTTCGGTATAAAATAGGATGATAGATTCTTCATTTACTGTTTTTAAGATTCCCTCAACATGTTTGTGGTCATCTATCAACTGTACATTCAATGTTCTGCCTATGTTCTTGACGTACTGTCTATGCAATTTCAAGGGAGTTCCTACTCCATAAGAACAAACTTCTAGAGTATACTTTTCACCTAGCCATCCATTCTCTTCAATATTATGTTCAAGATGGCGACTCAGTTTTCTGCAATGTTCAAACAATACAGCTTCATCACTATCTAAAAAAACTTGGATCAAATCGCCTGGTAGATGCTTAATTTCAACAACATAAAGATGTTGAAACTCTTCTTCTTGAAATCGTTGATTTAATAATTCCTCTAACTTTTCTGTCAGTACCACCACTATTATTTACTTTTGACAATAAAAAGAGGGAACATGAACTGTTCCCTCTACATTTATTACTTCCAAGCGCAAATATAACGATATTTAGCATATTTTCATAATATATAGAGAGACTTATTCATAATCTTTTTAGACTTTGTTGTACATTTTACCGTTCTCAACAGCAAACTTACGAAAAAAAGTTCAATTTATGGCAAAATACTTAAGCTATGATGAAGCTTTAGCCAAATTACAGCGTTATTGTGCGTATCAAGAGCGTTGCCACAAGGAAGTCCGCAACAAGCTTATAGAGCTTGGTATATATGGTAATGACCTAGAAAATATCATTTGTGATCTTATTGAGGATAAGTTTCTCAATGAGCAACGCTTTGCCAATGTCTATGCTGGAGGCAAGTTTCGGCAAAAAAAATGGGGGAAACAAAAAATAAAAATAGAGCTAAAAAAGAAATACGTTTCTATACGGTGTATAGATCAGGCTATAAAAGAAGAAATTCCAGAAGAAGATTATTATAATACCTTAGTTTCTATTATCAAAAAGAAAGATAAATTCCTTACGGCTCCAAACTTATTTCAACGTCGCCAAAAATTGGCTAAATATACTATAAGTAAGGGCTATGAGTCTTGGTTGGTTTGGGAGGTTTTAAAAGAGCTTTACCCTTATTAAGTTTTATCTGCTTAATAAAAGGTCCTATTCCCTCAAAAAAAATAACACTTGACCAATAAAAATGGATATAGTTAGCTTTTCTCTATAGTTTCATAGTATGAAATCATAAAAGGTTAATATCATGAAACGCAGATTAATTGCTTTAGCTAAAAAAGTAGGAATTTTTATAGTTAACAACTATAAATTAATTTTTCTTGTAGGAATTGCTATCTTTCATAGTTATCTATCAATAGTTTTTGTTGGAATTGCTACGATTGGCTACTATAGTTATTTTTTTTTCAATCTCAATAAATGTAAACAAACCTCTAACCGTTTCTTTCAATACATGAAAGAAAAAAATTATCAAAAACTCATAGATGAACTGATTGCTCCCCAAGCGCTACAAAATACATCCAAGAAAAAATGGATAGATATGTTTAAAAACAAAAGCAATCAGTTAGGAACATTAGTTGAATACAACTCTAACCTTTTTAAGATCAAGTTAGGCAAGGCCACATATCTACGTTATATAACTATTTGGGAAAACAGAATATTCCAAGATCATCTCTATATTCAAAAAATAGAGGATCAGTATAAAATCATTTCGTACTCCTCTAATGAATTCAACTTCAGCCAAAGTTAAAAATACTTTGGCGATTAAAAACAAAGCTAAAAACCTTATATTAGAAGCATTATTCTACACAATAGAAATCAAGAATATTATGCTTAATTCCAACATCCAACTCAACTTAAACATTGAAGATTATAGTCTTTTGCTAGAGGCTCTTGGCGAAATGCCTTACAAACGAGTACACCATTTGGTGACTAAACTCCATAATCAAGTCAATCAAAACGGGCCAACACCAGATGGTACTGTTCCTTCAGACCACTCTTCCAATTTCAATATTGGAGATCGCATACAAGCTCGATGGAAAGGTGGATCAGCCTGGTACAGTGGCACTATCAAAGATTTCAGAGATGGTAAGTATTTTATAAAATATGATGATGGCGATGAAGAATGGACTACCTCTGAATTAATTACTCTCCTTTCGCAAAATGCCAACAATCGAAATGACAATGACCCAACCTTTAAGGTTGGAGATCGTATCAATGGCAGGTGGAAAGGTGGAGCGGCTTGGTATACTGGAATTATTGAAGATTTTAAAGATGGTAAATACTTTATAAAATATGATGATGGTGACGAAGAATGGACCTCTACAGAGTTTATTACATTGCTTAATTAATTTGTCATAAAATTGTTAAAGAACATTTTTTTTCGATTTACTTAGTTTTATTTTTAAAATAAGTGAACTATCTTAGCCCCACCTTAGTTTATTTTTTAAAATAAGCTTAGTTTAGAATTAAAAATAAGTTATTATATACCAACTCACAACATTAAAAATTATATGGAAGCATTAACCTTAGCCAAGCAACATTTGCAGCAAAATGGTTTTTTAGACCTTGACGTTGACCCCACCTTAGATATAATAGAAGCTATCCAAAAGCTCAAGAAAGAAAAGAATGCTATTATATTAGCACACTATTACCAAGAAAGCGAAATTCAAGATATTGCCGATTATATTGGAGACAGTTTAGGGCTTGCCCAAGAAGCAGCTCGTACAGAGGCTGATATTATTGTATTTGCAGGAGTTCATTTTATGGCCGAAACTGCCAAAATGCTCAATCCTGGCAAGAAAGTATTGCTTCCAGACCTCAAGGCAGGTTGCTCTTTGGCAGATTCTTGCCCAGCTCCTATTTTCAAAAAATTCAAAGAAAAATATCCTGATCATAAGGTAGTTAGCTACATCAATTGTACTGCTGCACTCAAAACTATGACAGATATTTGTTGTACCTCTACCAATGCAGAAGCAATCATAGATAGTATTCCAGAAGATCAACCAATCATTTTTGCTCCAGACCGAAACTTAGGGGCTTACCTAAATAAAAAAACAGGTAGAGATATGGTGCTTTGGAATGGGGCCTGTATAGTACATGAGATCTTCTCTAAAGAGAAAATCGTAAAACTAATGAACCGCCATCCTAATGCTAAAATGATTGCTCATCCTGAATGCGAAGCACATATTTTGGATATTGCAGATCATATAGGTTCTACAAGTTCGCTACTACGTTATACCAAAGAAAGTGGATTTGATGAGTTTATAGTCGCTACAGAGTCTGGTATTATACATCAGATGGAAAAAGCTTCTCCCAACAAGACATTCTATCCTGCACCACCCAACAACACTTGTGCTTGCAATGAATGTCCACACATGCGTCTCAATACTATGGAAAAATTGTATTTGTGCATGAAACACGAACTCCCTGAAATACACTTAGAGCAAGAAGTGATCGACAAAGGTCGAGTTTGTATAGATCGAATGTTAGACGTTTCGGCTAAGGCTGGCTTGTAAAAATAGAAAAGGCTGTTGAATTTGATTTCAACAGCCTTTATTTTTCATTTTTTTTGCGCTCGTTTATAGTAACTTGTATAAGAGTTATTTTCTCTCTTCCCTCCCAAAACTAGATGATCCTTGTCGATATAAACTATCTGATACTCCACAGCATCCTTCTTTTT
Organism: Aureispira sp.; assembly: GCA_024222455.1. Lineage (GTDB taxonomy): Bacteria > Bacteroidota > Bacteroidia > Chitinophagales > Saprospiraceae > JAAEPD01. Next base: position 5,396 of record JAAEPD010000072.1, on the reverse strand, counting down.
AGCCCCTTCTCCATATCTAAAAAAACTATTCTCTTTTAGATAATAATGCTCATTTATATCATAACAACCTTGATCGTTTATAACTACTCCAGCTTTCTGTATATGCAGTTTAGTCACCTCATATTTAGGCGTTTTCCATAAGCTGTCAATTTTGATAGTTGCTGAATCTACGGTAGCTTCTGCCGAAGCTCGGATATAAACCCAAGAACCAATTAATTGTTCCTCCAAATTCGTTGTGGTAGTTTGGCAACTTGCCATATTCCAGATGCTTAGGCTAAGCAATACAATCCATAATGTTTTCATAACATCTTTTATTAATGTGGTGTTTATGATGTGTTTACATTAATAGATGATGTAATTGGAATCTAAAATGGTGTGTGGTGTTCCTCCTATCTCATAATACTAATCTTTTCTGTTAATTTTTTACCATTTGGCAAGGTTAACACACAAATATAAAGTCCTGCAGACAACGGCTTCCCATTCTGAGTCCCATCCCAATCATTTCGATAGTTATCTGATTTATAAACTTGTTCCCCCCCTACATTATAAATTAAGAGTCTAGCATTTTCATAATGTTCTATACACGAAATAACTAGCTTATCATTCTTATTATCATTATTAGGAGTAAAAGCTGTAGGTATCTTGCAATCTTTAATTTCAGTTTGTATTTCAACAACTACACTTTCCATTCCGATATTAATATTTCCTTTATTCCCCATATAAGTAGATACTAAAATATTAGTTCGATCCAGCCCTTTGGCTTCTATAAAATTAACAACACTTTGAGCACGATTCATTGCTACTCTATTTCGGTATTGACTCGATATTTTCCGACAAAATGCCCAAGATTCAGCATTTCCAATCACTTTAACTTGAAGGACTTCTGATTCTAGATTATTTAAAATAGATTCAAGTTGTGTTTTACTCTCTTCAGTCATTGTTGATCTATCACATGGCATCATCAACCTTAATTTAATATTTTTGACATTCCCTTTTTCTGCAATGACAGGAGCAAGGCTCTTAGGCCGTTGAGAAGTAGGCACAGCTTGTCGCTCTATCACCATTCTTTTAGTCACCTGATCTATTCCATTACTAGCTACAATCTTAAGGATACGTTGTTCATCTTGCCCTAAAGAAAAGGTTCTCTTCAAAAACCCATTATCCAAAGCTACATTGGCCTCTACTAACTCATCCCACTCCCACAGTTGTACAGTTGTAGCATTCTTTATTTGAGCAGAGAGAGTTACCTCTTCATCGGTAGTTACAAAAGAGTCTTTGGAGGGATGAATAAGCTGAATAGAAGGTGATAATTGTCCCTCATTTGCATACAAATCGACCTTTAATCTAAGTTTTATCTCACCTTTTAATTCTTTGATAGTGGTTACCTCCAATACATTCCAATCTATATGCTTTTTTCCTCCTCTTGAGACTTGGCCTATATCACCTGTTGCATTTTTAATTTTAAACTCTGCATCAGAGGTCAAACAATACAACTCTACTTCATAATAAGTATTCCTAGGATTTTCTATCAATTCATAAGCTACAGCAATGCTATTTGCATCTTGCTTAAAAGTAAAATCTCTTATGTATGAATGTTGTGCTGAACTTTCAGATAGTCCAAGCAGAGATACTATAATTAGGATGGCAAAAGTCCTCATGTAGTTAAGTTTATCTAACCTAATATTTATAAAAAATAAAATCTTGTTGGGGTGCTATGGTACAATCAGGTTTTTGGATAATAGAAGCCTCCTTAGAGATTTCAGGAGTAGCTTCTTTTAGATAAGAACAAATTTCAGATAAGCTAATTGCATTGTCCTCATTTACATCAGCTTTCCCACCAATTCCATCTAATAAAGCTGCTGTAAATGCTCCATGTTTTCGTGAGGAGACTTCTACAGAAACATGATTAGGCTGTGTAGGCCAAAAAGTCGTAATTTTTTTAGACTCAGGATAAGCTAACCCTGACCGGACCTGAGTTCCTCTACAAAGATCTAGAAAAACAACCTTATGCCCTAAAGCCCCATCAAGCTCTTCCAAAATATCCCTTTTATACTCAATCGAGCTATTCTTAGCTACATTAGGATTCTCAGTATCTACCCTAAAATCTGACATTTGTATTCGATGTTCTCCTTCTACTCCAATATAGCCATGCGAAGAAACGTACAGTATAATTATATCTCCTTTTTTACTATTATTTTGAATATGCCGAATTGCATTTTCTACATCACTTTTTTTCACCTCTCCGTCTACATGATAAGTATCTATCTCATCCAAATACAAACCATCTACACCATACAATTTTGAATTATTTTCTGCCAAAAATGCCTTTTTAAAATCTTGTGCATCCTTTTCTGTATAAGATAAGTTGCTCTTCACCCCAATAGTCACTAAATGGAGTTTAGCCTTACACTTATATCTAAGCAGAATTTCAGGAGACTCCCCTTTTAATGCACCCTCTTTTTTTATTTTTATTTGGGCAGATACCTCTTCACCACAATACTTATTCGAAAGGTCAAACTTTAGGTCAATATTTTTTATAACCTTTATCTTTTTGGTCTGATCTGCTTTTAGTGGATTTGCAATATGCTTAACTAGCTCACCTTCAAACCGCTCACCATTTATATACAACTCTATATCTTGCTCTTCTATACTGTGGGCTGCTCTCACAGAAAAACGTAAGGCCGTTTTATTCTTAAATACAAGATTTTCCTCTTCTAACTTATACGATTCTGCCCAGCTAATACGACATGCTTCCACAGGGATATTAACAGTTCGAGTTGCCTCTCTTGTGTCTGTTCCCAGTTTTTGTTGTGCCTTTAGAGTTCCCATATTCATACAAATACCAAGGACTAAAGCACTTAAATATAGTTTATACATAATGTTATAACAATTCCTTATTAATCTACATTAATTTCCAATACAACAGGTACTATTTGCCCTTTGCTACAACTTGCCTCAAAATCCATTTTATTCTTTTTGTATTTGATATTATTGGCTGGCACCAACAAATCTCCAAAAGCATTTTTTAGCGCATCATCAAAGGAGTCCTTACTGTTTTTCAAACTCTTAAGCATACAGCACAACTCTGCCTCTGGGATAGCACTAGTTGAATATAAAATACAAGCATAATCAATACCTTTATATTCTAATTCTAACACAGATTCGGCCCCAGGTATTATCAATAGATCATTTTTATTACTATTTCTAGGTTTAATCTTAGTAGTAGTCTTAGAACCAAAGCTATTACAATTATTCCACTCTTTCACACAGTCTATTTCAGAAGGAAAGTGTAAGGCTAAATTCTTTTTAGTATCCAAAGAAAACATATAAACGTAAGTTCCTTTAGTAACCTTTTCAGCTATAAACCTATACTGATCCTCAACACTCCAACTCCCTGTAGTACGATAAGAAGGATATTCCTCTAGGCTATTACTTGCTGATAAGGCAACTTTTGCTTCTTGATATATAACATTATCATTTGCATCAAACGATTCTGGATATTGCAATGCAAAAGAAGCCTCCAACTCCCTTTTTTCTTCTTTTTTAATAGATAATGTTAATACATAAGCCTCCTTACAGTATTTTGCAAAGTCATTATACATCACTTTCACAAACCCATTACCCTTGCCCCAATCTTTGCCCCAACTATTCATCAGTTCAAAACAGCCCTCCTTATCATCATAGGCAACTACACACATTGCATGCCCTCCAGCAGGAATAGGATCTAAACTAGGTATCCATTTCCAATAATTCATAGTATCAATCATACCAAAACTTTGAGTCAATTTCATACCTACAATCACAGGATGGTTATTAGCCAATTCACGTTTTACAGCGTCTATTTTCTTTTCTATGGAATAAGTTTCTTCAATTATTTTATCATAAGCAACTACTTTATGTTGCGCTGCTTCTAAGTTATGTTCTGTTGTTGCTCCCAAAGAACAATCTGCAAGCTTATTCTTTTCAAAGCTTTTAAGCAAACAATCTCCTTTAGTTTTCAGGAGTTCTAACGCATCTGGAAACTTTGTCCCACTTTTACAATCTCCCGTAATTTGGTTGTATATATACAGCGCAGAATGAGCATTAGCTGTGATAGTAGTTTTATCCTTATTATTATCAGCAATAGCTTGTTCTATAGTTAGCGCAGCATAGCCTGTAGCCCACCCCACACAAGAGAGTAAAGGGTGCTGATTTTTGGGAATAGGTGCAAACTCTTTCAAAGAATATTTGCTAGGATAACTCCCTTTAGTAAACTGTACCAACAAGGGTACCTCACCATAAGCCACCTCGTCAAAAACTAACCCAGTGGCATAATTCTGAGCTTGCCCAATAAAAACATAACACACCAAAAATCCAAGAATTATATTTTTCATGGGTCTATATTTTTTATTATTCTTTTGAACAACTTTATATGGCTATAATAAAGGTTATGCAAGTATTATTTGTAAGAGTTGAATTGCTCTTTTAAAAAAATATCATCGTTAAAGAACCTGATCCCATAGCTAAGGCTATGAGACAGAACCTTCGCCTTGATTTTTTTTTAAAACTCCTAATTCCCTTTCTATTCAAAAATTACTTACATAATCTTTAATTATTATAACTGATCCCAAGTTTTTAATTGAAAACCTTTTATCAATACTTTATCTACAACAGCTTCAGTCGTTTTTTTCAAATTTTTCAACCAAACTATAGCCTCTCTAATTAATCCTATTATTTCTATAATAATAGCAACCACTGTTACAGAACCATAGGTTGCCCCCATTGAGGTTTCCATTATCTTACCATGAAATTCATAGTTAGCAACTTTCTGCAAATCGTGTAAGTCAGATTTAATTATCTTACCATACTTTTCAGGCGATTGTACTATGAATTTTAGCATTTTCCCATTCAGTAAGTCAGATTTTATTTCCAACAAAATGCCATTATATTTTTCCACACATTTGTCATAACCTTTTTTAATCTCTGCAACTTCTGCTTTAGAGAGCTCCTCTTCTGAGGCCTCCTTTACTTTCTTGGCAGTAGTTTCCAGCCCATCTCTAAACTTTTGCATTTCCTTCATAAATGCAGTTTCCATAAACTGCTCTAAAGCTTTATCTATTTTTTGAGCAAAAGATAAATTTGTAATACTTAGCATTCCGATAACTAACAATAAATTCTTCATAGTACTTTAGGTTTAAATAAAAAAACGCTGTTAAATTAAGAATTAATAATATAACTCTCTTTGTCAAAAATGTTACCACATTTCTAATTCTACTTATGAAGTGATTTAAAAACTAAATGTTAAGTTGAAATATTTTTTAAGAAAAATCATAGCAAAGACTAAATAGTGAGCTTGAATCCAATTTTGAGCAGAAGTTTCAAATCGAATCAACATAGACCGAAAAGCATCCACCCAA